>JANWLJ010000300.1 GCA_025450955.1 Polyangium sp. (in: bacteria)
CGGGCGCGTGCGTCGCGATCAGCGGCGCGCCGATCGTGGTCGATGCCGCCTCCGACCCGCACCCGATCCATCCCGAGATCTACGGCCTGGCGTTCGCTTCCAAAGCCACGCTCACCGACCTGCACGCGACGGTCAACCGCTGGGGCGGCAACACCTCGACCCTGTACAACTGGAAGCTCGACGTCGGCAATCTGGCCAATGATTGGTACTTCGAAAACGTTCCCAACAATCCCGCGATGGATCCGAGCGCGCCCGGCTACGTCTCGGCGAGCGACCAGCTCATCCTCGACGATCGTTCAGCCGGCGCGGCCACGCTGATGACGATTCCGACCATCGGCTGGGCGCCCAAAGATCGCGTGCCCGATCATCCGTACACCTGCGGCTTTCCGGTCACGCTCTATCCCGGGCAGCAGAAGTTCGACCCCTACGATCCCAACTGCGGAAACGGCCTCGACACCGCCGGCAACCCGATCGCCGGCGCGGCCACCAACGACGCCGTCCTGGAGCCGCCCTCGTTCGCCGCCGACTGGCTCACCCACCTCACCACCACCTTCGGTTTGGCAAATGCGAACGGCGTTCGCTTTTACGCGCTCGACAACGAGATGAACCTCTGGAATTCGACCCACGCCGACGTGCACCCGATGCCGGTCACCTTCGACGAGGTTTGGCAAAAGACGCTCGACTACGCGCCGCTCATCCGCGCCGCCGATCCGAACGCGCTCATCCTCGGCTACGGCACCTGGGGCGTGCTCGATCTGTTCGACTCCGCGCTCGATCAAACGAACAAAGAAGCCGATCGCGCCGCGCACGGCATGACCCCGCTCGCCAAGTGGTATCTCGGCAAGCTCGCCGATTATCAAAAGACCAACGGAAAGCGGCTGGTCGACTGCCTCGATATCCACTACTACCCGCAAGGCGGCGACCCGCTCGAGAGCACCCGCTCGCTGTGGGACGCGACCTATCACGATCCGTCGTGGATCGATCAGTGGCTGATGGAGCCGATCGCGCTCTTGCCGCGGGTGGCCGCCTGGATCGCGAGCGAATATCCCGGAACCGGCATTTGCATCAGCGAATATAATTTTTATAACGGCGATCCCACGAATGCGGACGCGGCGCTGGTCGAGGCCGAGGTGCTCGGCCTGTTCGGTCGTTACGCGGTCCGGCTGGCGACCTTCTGGTCGACGCCCGTCGACGCCAAGGGCGCGCCCGAGCCCGCCTACTACGGGATGACGCTTTTGCGCAATTACGACGGCGCGGGCGGCGCGTTCGGCGAGACCTCGGTCGGCGCCGCCACCACCCTCGCCCAGCTCTCGGTGTTCGCGGCCACGCGCAAAGCGGACGGCGCGCTCACCGTCCTCCTCGTCAACAAGGCGACGGCCCCGGTCGCCGGCGAGCTCGCGCTCGCCCACTTCACCGCCGGCTCCGCCGCCCACCTCTTTCTCTATACCGAGGGCGCGAGCGCCCAGATTGCGCCCGGCGCCGATCTGCCGATCGCGAGCGGCAGCTTGCACGTGAGCCTGCCGGCGAAGTCGATGGCGATCGTGGTCGTTCCCCCCGTTTGATGCGATCGGCTCGCCTCGGCGCCGCCGCCCTCGGCGCGATCGCGCTCGCGGTGTTCGCGCAGGCGGCGCGCTTTCCGCTCACCTGCTGGGACGACCCGCTGCACCTCGGCACCCCGCTCTCGCTCCTCACCCGCCCGCTCGGCTATCCGATCCCGCTCACCGTCGCGAGCTACGCGCTTCTCGGCCGCTCGGCGCTGGCGGCGCACGCCTGGAACGTCGCGCTTCACCTCGTGGTCGCGCTGCTGGTGCTCGCGCTCTCGTTCGAGCTGTGGCGCGATCGGCGCGCGATCTGGCCGGCGCTCCTGTTCGCGGCCCATCCGCTCGTCGCCGAGCCGGTGGCGTGGGCGACCGGGCGCAAAGATCTGCTCGCCGCAGCGTTGGTGCTCTCGCCGGTGCTCCTGCACGTGCGCCGCCGGCGGCCGCTCGTCACCACGATCCTTTATGCGCTCGCGCTCGCCTGCAAGCCTTCCGCGCTGCCCCTGCCGGCGATCTTGTGGGCCTACGATCGGCTGCTCGCGCCCGAGCGAAAGAGCGGCTGGCTGTTCGCGCTCGCGCCGCTCGCGATCGTCGATCTGCTGTTGGCTGCGTCGGGCGATCGCGCGCTCGGCGGGATCCGCGCCGCTTCGCTGCCGTTTTGGGAGCACGTGCCGCTCGCCGCCGCGCTCGAAGCCGCGCACCTGTTCGCGCCGGTCGACCTCCTGCCGCGCTACATGCCGCGCACCGTTCCCGCGCCGCGCCTCGCGATCGCGCTCGGCCTCGTGGTGCTCGCCGCGCTCGTCTCGGCGCCGCTTCTTCTTCGCAGGCGCGCGAAGGTCGCGGCCTTCGCGATCGCCTACGCCGGGCTCGCCTATCTGCCGGCGGCCGATCTTTTGCACCGCACCCGCTTCGTCGCCGATTCGTATCTCTACCTGCCGCTCACCGGGCTCTGTCTCCTCTTCGGCTCACGGCGCATTCCGCGCTGGGCGCCGCCCGTCTTGCTCGCGCTCTATCTGCCGCTCTGCTTTTTTCAGGTGCGCACCTGGCGCTCGAACGTGACCCTGTTTGCGCCGGTGGCCGCCGCCTATCCCGACAGCCCGACCGCGTGGAAGCAGCTCGGCGATTCGTACATGTGCGACGGCGATCCGGCGCGCGCGGTGCCGATTTACGAGAGCGTCGAGGCGCGCTTTCCCGGAAACACCGTCGCCTGCGGCAACCTCGGCCTCGCCTACGCCCGCCTCGGCCGGCGGCGCGACGCGGTCCGCGCCTGGGAGCGCGGCGCCCAAGGCGGCGACCCGAAAGCGGCCGCCCAGCTCGCGCGAGTGGCGGAGCGCCGCGGGTCCGTGCTAGATCCTCGTCGGTGAGTCGCGCGCGCAAGCCCAACCAGCAGTACTACGACGAGTTCGCCGAGGGCTACGAGCGCGAGCGGCACCACGGGTATCACGCGCTCATCGATCGGCTCGAGGTCGATCTGGTGTTGCGCTACGCCGCGGGCGGCCGGGTGCTCGAAGCGGGCTGCGGCACCGGGCTGCTCCTCGACAAAGTGCGGCCGCACGCGCGCGAAGCGGTCGGCCTCGATCTTTCGCCCGGGATGCTCTCGGTCGCGCGCCGCCGCGGCCTGCCGGTGGTCCACGCCTCGGTGACCCAGGTGCCGTTTCCCGATCACCACTTCGACGTGGTCTACAGCATGAAAGTGCTCGCCCACGTCGAGAAGATCACCCTGGCGCTCGCCGAGCTCGGGCGGGTCTTGCGCCCGGGCGGCCACCTGATCGCCGAGTTCTACAATCCGTGGTCGCTGCGTTATCTCGTCAAGCGTTACAAGCGCCCGACCCGCATCTCCGACGCCTCGGACGACGAGGCGGTGTTCACCCGCTACGACACGCTGGCCCAGGTGCGAAGCTACCTGCCGCCCGATTTTTCGATCGTCGATCTGCGCGGGGTGCGGGTGGTGACGCCGGTGTCGCACGTGCACCGGGTGCCGGGCCTCGGGCGCGCGTTCGAATTTCTCGAGTGGAAAGCGGCCGACGCGCCGCTCCTCCGCCGGCTCGGCGGCTTTCTCGCGGTGGTGGCGCAGAAGCGCGCTTCGCCCTCGCGATGAACCGTTGATGCCGCCCACCGGCTCGATCCTGATCGTCGACGACGAGCGCTCGATGCGCGAGCTGCTCCGGATCGCGCTCACCCGCGCCGGCCACCAGGTGACCGTCGCCGAGTCGCCCGCCGCGGCGAAGCTCGAGCTCGACGCGCGCGACTTCGACGTGGTGATCACCGATCTCAAGATGCCGACCGGCTCCGGGCTCGACGTGCTGGACGGTGTCAAGGCGGCGCGCCCGCACACCCAGGTGGTGGTGGTGACCGCGTTCGCCACTCCGGAGACCGCGATCGCGGCGATGAAGCGCGGCGCCTACGACTATCTGACCAAGCCGTTCAAGATCGACGAGATCGGGGTGGTGGTCGAGCGGGCGCTGGAAAAGCGGGGCCTGCTCCGCGACAACCTCGAGCTCAGGGCCGAGCTCGAAGGGCGCTTTCGCCTCGAGCGGATGGTCGGAAAATCGCCGGCGATGCAGCGCCTGTTCGAGCTCCTGCGCAAGGTCGCGCCGGCCAAGACCTCGATCCTCCTCGAAGGCGAGAGCGGCACCGGCAAGGAGATGGTGGCGCGCGCGCTGCACCATCTGTCGCCGCGCGCGAGCGGCCCGTTCGTGGCGGTCAACTGCGGCGCGATCCCCGAAGCGCTCCTCGAGAGCGAGCTGTTCGGCCACGTGCGCGGCGCCTTCACCGGCGCGATCGCCGATCGGCCCGGGCTGTTCTCCGCCGCCTCGACGGGGACGCTGCTCCTCGACGAGGTGGGCGAGCTGCCCGGGCAGATGCAGGTCAAGCTGCTCCGCGTGCTGCAAGAGCGCAAGGTCAAGAAGGTCGGCGGCACCGTCGAGGAGGAGGTCGACGTGCGGGTGGTGGCGGCGACCAACCGCGATCTCGAGGCCGAGGTCGAGCGCGGCGCGTTCCGCCAAGATCTCTACTATCGCCTGAACGTGATCGAGCTGCACCTGCCGCCGCTCCGCGCGCGCCGCGAGGACGTGCCGCTCCTGGTCGATCACTTCCTCCGCAAGCACGCCGCCGCGCTCGGCCGCGCAATCGCCGGGATCGACGCCGACGCGATGGCCGCGCTCTGCGACTACGACTACCCCGGCAACGTGCGCGAGCTCGAGAATTTGATCGAGCGCGCGGTCACGCTCGAGAGCGGCGACCGGGTGAGCCGCGCGTCTCTGCCCGAGCTCAAGCCGCGACGCCCGAGCGAGCCGCCCGCCGCCTCGAACGAGCTGCCGCCCGAAGGGGTCGATCTCGATCGGCTGGTGGCGGAGCTCGAGCGCGCGCTCATCGTCAAGGCGCTCGAGCGAACCCGCGGCGTGCGCAAGGACGCGGCCAAGCTGCTCGGCGTCTCCTTCCGTTCGCTCCGCTATCGGCTCGCCAAGCTCGGCATCGCGCCGATCGACGCCGACAGCGACGCCGAGACAGACGATAAACCCGGTAGCTGATGATGTGGGCGCGAGGCCCACGTCGCCTCCGCGCTGGACGAAATTTGTCACCGGGCCGGACGCATTTCGTCTCCGCTCCCGACGGAAATTGCGCTCCCCCGCTTCAAGCGGCTAAAATCGCTGCGCGCTGAAACTGCCAGGAGGCGGCATATCACGTGCACAGGGTCGCGTCGGCATCATGCGAGGCTTCACGCTCATCGAGCTCATGATCGTGGTGGTGATCATCGCCGTGCTGGCGGCGGTCGCCATCCCGGCCTATCGCAAGTACTCCGACTCGGGCCGCACCGCCGAGGCGATGGCGATGCTCGGCGAGTTCCGCGCCAAAGAAGAGGCCTACCGCGCCGAGAACAACACCTATCTCTCGACCGACGTCAACGAGGCCACCTATTACCCGGTGCTCGGAAGCTGCGCCAGCGGGTCGACCGAGCCCTGCCCGAAGACCATCCCGACCGCGTCGAGCTGGTCGTCGACGCCGCCGCTCGACAAGTGGCTCGCGCTCGGCATCACCCCGAACCACACCCAGCTCTACTGCGGCTACGTCGCGATCGCCGGCACCGCGGGCGCCTGGGGCAACGCCGGCACCGACGGCAAGAACATGTTCAGCAACGTGGCCCCGACGGTGAATTGGTACTACCTGCACGCGAGCTGCGACAACAACAGCAGCAAGTCCCTGAACACCACCTACACGACCGCGATGAACACCACCTCGATCTTCACCCAAAACGATCACTACTGAACCCGGTTCAACAACTCTACGGAGGAGCAGACCATGACCAGAAAAATTCGCAGCATCGCAAGCCGAGGCTTCACCCTCATCGAGCTCATGATCGTCGTCGCGATCATCGGCATCCTGGCGGCGGTCGCCATCCCGGCGTTCATGAAGTACATCCGCCGTTCGAAGACCGTCGAGGCGACGATGAACATCCGCAAGATGTACGACTCGTCGGTCTCGTACTACGAGGGCGAGCACGCCACCGCGGCCGGCGCGATCGTGGCCAAGCAGTTCCCGGGCGAGGGCGCCACCATCACCGCGCCGACGGCCAACTCCTGCTGCGGCCAGCCCGGCGACAAGTGCGCGCCGGCGTCGCCGCGCATCGAGCGCGTGACGAGCTTCGACTTCGACGAGGACGTCGTCGAGCTCGACTCCTATCGGCCGCATTACGCCGACCGGCCGCGCACGCGC
>JANWLJ010000301.1 GCA_025450955.1 Polyangium sp. (in: bacteria)
AGGATCCCACCACCAACATGGGGATCTCGTTCGCCGGCGCCGGCGTCAACGCCGACGTCTCGCCGACCATTCAGTAGGTCGCGCTCACCGTAATTTGATGCAGCTGCATCAAACGTTTGGTGCAACCGCACACTTGACGCTCGTCCCCTGCCGATCGACGCTCGCCGCTCATGGCCGAGCTGCGCCCGATCCCGTTTGAGCACCTCTTGCGCCGGATCCTGGCGGAGCCGGAGAAGCAGAGCACGCTCTTCGATCTGCCGCTGCGCAAGGCGTGGCGGCCGCGTCCCGACCTCGATCTCTCGGTCGCGATCCACGGGCACCGGGCCCAGAGCCCGGTCGGTCCGGCGGCGGGCCCGCACGCCCAGCTCGCCCAGAACATCGTGCTCGCCTGGCTCGGCGGCTCGCGGGTCATCGAGCTCAAGACGGTCCAGATCCTCGACGAGCTGAAGATCCCGCGGCCGTGCATCGACGCCGCCACGGTCGGCTTCAACGTCGAGTGGTCGCAGGAGCTCAAGCTCGCCGACTCGCTGGTCGAGTACGTGGCCGGCTCGATGCTGATCCGGATCTTGCGCGAGCTCGATCCGCTCGGGATGGGGCCGCTCGCCAAAGAGGCCGAGCCGATCTTCGAGCTGTCGGTCGGCTACGATCTGGCCGGCCTGCAAGCGCCGGCGATGCGGGATTATTTGGCGGCCGCACAAAATGTCGCGCCGATTTTGATGCAACTGCGTCAAATGATCCCGCGCGAGCAGGCGCGGCTGCGCGAGCTCGACTATCGGGCCGACCTGGTCTCGTGCGTGACCCTGTCGACCTTTCACGGCTGCCCGCCCGAAGAGATCGAGAAGATCGCGCGCTACCTCCTCGGCGAGATCGGCGTCGACGTGATCGTCAAGCTCAACCCGACCCTGCTCGGCTTCGACGAGGTCGAGTACCTTCTGCGCGAGCGCATGGGCTACCGCGAGCTCGCGCCGCGGCGCGCCGCCTTCGACGGAGATCTGCGCTGGGAGGATGCGATCGGCCTCGGGCGCCGGCTCTCCGACGAGGCGGCGCAGCGCGGGCGCCGCTTCGGGGTGAAGATGACCAACACCCTGGTGGTGGAGAACCACAAAAACTTTTTTCCCTCGTCGGTGAGCGAGATGTATCTGTCGGGGCCGCCCTTGCACGTGCTCGCCATGCACTGCGTGGAGCGGTGGCGGGCGGCGCTCGGCACCACCATTCCGATCTCGTTCTCCGGCGGGATCGACCAGCACAACTTCGTCGACGCGGTGGCCTGCGATCTGGTGCCGGTCACCACCTGCACCGATCTGCTCCGGCCGGGCGGCTACGGCCGGCTCTCGAAATATCTTCAGAACCTCGAAGAGGCGATGGTCGAGCTTTCCGCGCGAAATCGCGACGAGCTCATCCTCAAGCGCTTCGGCAAAGGCGCCGAAGCGGTGCGCGACGTGTTGGCGCTGGCGCGCGAGGAGGCCGGCTCGCCCGAGGCGGAAAGGTGGTGCGACGCGCTCGAGCCCGAGCTGCTCGCGGCGCTCAAGAGCGCCCCCGACGCTGCGAGCGCGCGGCCGGCCGGCGGGGCGGCGGCGGCGCCGGATCTGCTCGCGCGGGTGCTCGACGACTTTTCGCGGCGGCGACCGGAGGCGGCGGAGCTGTGCGGCGCGCTCGGGCCACGGATCGTCGCGCAGGCGGGCGCGCTCAACGCGCACGAGGTGACCGCGCGGGTGACCGGCGATCCGCGCTATGCGGCCGGCAAGAACGGAAAGCCGCCGCGCAAGGTCGGCTCGCAGCTCGTGCTCCTCGATTGCCTCTCGTGCGACAAGTGCGTGCCGGTCTGTCCCAACGACGCCAACTTCGAGATCGCGACCCCGCTCGAGGAGGTCGCCTACGAAGACCTGATCCTCGACGAGACCGGCGCGGTCGGGCGCGCGCCGGGCGGAGTGTGGGCGGTCAGAAAGCCGAGCCAATGGGCCAACTACGCCGACGCGTGCAACGAGTGCGGCAACTGTGACGTCTTCTGCCCCGAGGACGGCGGGCCGTACCTGGTCAAGGCGCGCTTCTTCGGCTCGCGCGCGAGCTTCGACGCCTCGCCGGGGCTCGACGGGGTGGTGATCGAGCCGGGCGCCGACGGGCTGCGGGTGCGGGCGCGCCTCGGCGGCGTGGCGGTGGAGCTGAGCTCGCCACGGCGCGCGGACGAGGGAGCGATCGTGCTCTCCGACGGAAAAATTCGGGTCGAGCACGATGCGCGGAGCGGAGCGATCACGCGCGCGATCGCGGTCGACGGAGCGCGCGGGCCGCACCGGCTCTCGGGCGCGATCTTCTACGCGCTGCGTGCGCTCTTGCGCGGCGCGCTCGACGAGCGGCGGGTCAATATGGTGAGCGCGCAACTCGACGCGAGCTGGCCGGCGTAAAGCGTTCCGCTCCCCGCGCGATTACAGGCGCGACCAGAGGCGGCGGGCGGCTTCGCGGGCGCGCGCGTAGATCGCCGCTTCATCGAGGGTCGGGTGGCGGCCCGCTTTCAAGACCAGCCGGCCCTCGACGAGGACGTGGCGCACCTCGGCCTCCGGAAGGCCGAAGAGCAGGTGGCCGGCGAGGTTGCTCTCGTCGAGCGGCGTGGGCGAGCGGTAGTCGAGCGCGATCAGATCGGCGGCAGCGCCGGGCTCGATCGCAAACGAGCGGTTGAATTGCCAGGCGGCCCAGGCGCGATTGCGCGCGAGCGCGGCCGGCGCATCGAGCGGATCGTGATGATCGCGGGCGGCGAAGAAGGCGGCGCGCGTCTCCTTGCGCATATCGGCGCCGATCCCGTCGGTGCCGACGAGCAGCCGATCGCCGAAGCGCGACGGACGCGCGTAGCCGACCGCGTTGTTGGCGTTCGATCGCGGGTTGTGGACCACGTGCGCGCCCGCCTCGCGAATCTTGGCGGCGTCTTCGTCCGAGACGTGGACCGCGTGGGCCAAAAGCGCGCGCGGGCCGAGGAGGCCGCGCTCGGAGAGCCAGCTCACCGTCGAGAGACCATTCTTGTGCGCGTCGATCGCGTCCTCGGCGAGGTGGATGTGAATGCCGGACTTGTGGCGCATCGCGAGGTCGGCGAGCAGCTCCGCGGTCGCGTCCGAGAGGGTGAAGGCGGCGTGCGCACCGACGAGGCCGCGAAGAAGCGGCCGCGGCTCTTTGGCGAGCTTGGTGAGGAAGCGATCGTTTTCGCGCGCGCCGGCGCGGCCTTCGTCCTGGCCGTTGCGATCGGAGGCTTCGTAGCAGAGGACGCCGCGCAGGCCGACCTGTTCGAGCGCGCCGGCGACCCGATCGAGCGAGCCGTCCAAGCAGCCGGGCGAGGCGTGGTGGTCGACGAGCGTGGTGGTGCCGGCGCGCGCCGCCTCGAGCGCGCCGACCAGGGCAGAAAGCTCGATCGTTTCGGCGTCGAGCGCGCGATCGAGCTTCCACCACACCCGCTCGAGGATCTGGGTGAAGGTCGCGGGCGGCTCGCGCGGCGGCGGCATGCCGCGGGCGAGCGTCGAATAGAGATGGGTGTGGGCGCAGACGAAGCCGGGCAGAAGGAGCAGGCCGGCGCAGTCGAGCGTCTCGGCGCCGGCGGGCAGCGGATCGGAGGGCGCGGCGAGCGCGGCGATCTGGCCCGCCTCGACGATCACCGTGGCGCGGCGCAGGCGCGCCGGCGCGAAGTCGACCAGCGTGGCGGAGGTGAGCGCGAGCGCGGTCGCGCTGGCCTTGCGCTTGGCCATCAGCCCTCCGCCACCACCCGCCGCACGTCGTCGAGCGAGACGCCGATCCGCCGCGCCTCGGGGCAGGCGCGCATCGCCGAGCGCACGTCCTTGAGCCCGCTGCCCGAAAGCACGTGCAGCACGGTCTCGTTCGGCTTGACGGTGCCGTTTCCGATCGCGCGCAAGAGACCCGCGACGCCGGTCACGCCGGCCGGCTCGCCGAAGATCCCGGTGTGCTGCGCCAGCTCGTACATCGCCGACAAGATCTCCTCGTCCTCGACGGAGACCATCGCGCCGCCCGAGGCGCGGATCGCCCGGAGCGCCTTGGTCTGGTTGCGCGGGCGCCCGACCGCGATCGAGTCGGCGAGCGTCTCGGCGCGACGCGGACGGAGCTTCTCGTCGCCGGCCTGCCACGCTTCATAGATCGGCTGCGCGCCCGCGGCCTGCACGCCGAGCAGGCGCGGCAGCTTGTCGATGACGCCGAAGCGCTTCATCTCGACGAAGCCCTTCCAGATGCCGGCGATGGTGCAGCCGTCGCCGACCGCCACCGAGACCCAGTCGGGGATGCGCGCGGCGAGCTGCTCGGCGGCCTCGAGGCCGGAGGTCTTTTTGCCCTCGATGAGGACCGGGTTGATCGCGCAGTTGCGGTTGTACCAGCCGAAGGTCTTGGCCGCGTCCTGGCAGAGATAGTAGGCCTCGTCGTAGGTGCCCTCGACGAGCAGCACGGTCGATTTGAAGATGCGGAGCTGCGCCACCTTCGCCTCGGGCGCGTGCGCCGGCACGAAGATGTAGGCCTTGAGACCGAGGTTGGCGGAGAAGCCGGCCAGCGACGAGGCGGCGTTTCCCGTCGAGGAGCAGGTGATGGTGTCGTAGCCGAGCTCGACCGCGCGGGTGGCGCCGACGCAGCTCGCGCGATCTTTGAAGCTGCCGGTCGGCAGCCGCCCGTCGTCCTTGACGAAGAAATTGGCGATGCCCCAGCGCTTGGCGATCTTCGGCAGCTCCATCACCGGCGTCCATCCGCACTGGAGCGTGGGCAGCCGCGCGCCGTCGCCGATCGGCAGGATCGGCAGATAGCGCCAGATCGAATGCTCGGCGCGCTGAAGCCAGTCTTTGTTGAACGTCCGCGCCTGGCGCTCGTAGTCGTACTCGACATCGAGGATGCCCCACGGCTCCTTATCGCCGCAAGCGGGGCAGGTGTAGAGCACCTCGCCTTCGGGGTAGAGCTTGCCGCACTCGACGCAACGCAGCCCGATGACCTTGTCCATGGTGGCGCTCATCCTATCTTGGATTCAGATCCGCGCGCCGATGAAGCCGAGGAGCTGGACGTCGGCGGCGAGGACTTGGAAAAAGCCGATCGGAAAGTCGACCGCGAAGCCGACCACGCCGCGGCGCACGAAGTGAAACTGGAGCCCGAGGCCGGGCTCGACCGCGAGCGCCGCCTCGCCGCTGCGCAGCGCGAGCGGACCCGTGTCGCTGGCGAGATAGTCGACGCCGATCGCATTGCGGAGAAAGAAGGCGCCGACGTGGCGGGGAAAGCCGATGAGCAGGCGAAAGCCGACGAGACCGCGCACCCGCGCGCCCGGATCGGCGCCGCTGTACATCACCGGCTCGAGATCGAGATCGCCCTCGCCGGCGATGCCGATCACCCGATTGAGCCAGAACTCGCCGCCGAAGCGCAGCGACATCTTGAAGCTCGGGCCGGTGGCGCCGCGCCAGCTCCCGTCGCCGATTGGAACGGTGATGCCGGGCGCGGCGTCGAAGAGAAAGCGCCCGCGCGCCTCGGCCGCGGTCGAGATCGAGAGCGCGATCAGGCCGGCGACGATCGCCAGCCGCCTCATCCGCGCGCCTTGACGCCGGCGATGTGACGGGCGGCGGGCGAGTCCTTCATCGGCAAACGAAAACGACGGACTTTGTCGAACTGGTAGAGCGCGTTGCCGACCGCCGGCGCCGTCGGCAGAAGGCCAATCTCGCCCACGCCCTTGGCGCCGAACGGACCCTCCGGCTCGTGCTCCTCGACGAACAGGATCTCGATCTTCGGCATCCACTGCGCGCGCAAGATCCCGACTCCGCGCAAAGACGGATTCTGGATCTCGCCGTTTTTCACCACCAGCTCCTCGGCGAGCGCGAAGCCGAGGCCCATGTGAATCGATCCTTCGAGCTGGCCCGAGAGCAAAACCGGATTGATCACCCGGCCGACGTCGTGCGCGGCGATGAGCCGCTCGAGCCGCCCTTTGTCGTCGAGGATCGCGAGCTGGGTGGCGTAGCCGAACGAGAGGTGGGTGATCGGATTTTCGACCGGCGCGCCGAGCTTGGAGGTCTTGTCGTAGATGAACTCGCCGAGGTAGGTGCGGCCGGCCAGCTCCGACAGATCGTGATCCTTCAAATCGGCCTTGAGCTTCTCGGCCGCCATCACCACCGCGCGCCCGCCGCACACCGTCGCCCGCGATGCGGTGGTCATCCCCGACTGCACCTTGTCGGCGGTGTCGACCTGGGCGCGGAAGCGGCGCGGATCGATCCCGAGCACGTCGGAGGCCATCTGGATGAGCACCGTGTAGAGCCCCTGGCCCATCTCGGTGTAGCCGTTCGACAGCATGATGGTGCCGTCTTTTTCGACGGTGAGCGAGGCGCGGCCGATGTCGGGCATGCCGTTGCCGATGCCCACGTTCTTGATCCCGCAGGCGAGCCCGACCGCGCGGCCGGCTCGCTTGGCGGCGTCGTAGTGGGGCCGGACCGCCTCGAGCGTCTTCTTCAGCCCGACCGCGCGCAGGGTCTGGCCCGAGCAGAAGGTCGAGCCCTCGACGAGCGCGTTGCGCCAGCGGATCTCGAACGCGTCGAGCCCGCACTTCTCAGCGAGCATGTCGAGCGCGGTCTCGATCGCGAACGCCGACTGGTTGGCGCCGAAGCCGCGCATCGCGCCGCACGGCGGATTGTTGGTGTAGACCGCCAGCCCCTCGACCTCGACGTTGGCGACGTCGTAGGCGCCGGTCGCGTGGCCGCAGGCGCGCTCGATCACCTTGGAGCCCACCGACGCGTAGGCGCCCTTGTCGCCGATCATGTGCGCGCGCACCGCGGTCAATTTTCCGTCGGCGTCGCAGCCGACGGTGTAGCGCATGGTGATCGGATGGCGCTTGGGGTGGATGCGGATCGACTCGACCCGATCGATGGTGAGCTTGACCGCTCGCCCGCACTTTTGCGCGAGCAGCGCCGTCTGCGCCTGGATCGACAGATCTTCTTTCCCGCCGAACGCGCCGCCGCAGCTCACGAGCGTGACCCGCAGCGTGTCGTCGTCGAGCGAGAGCGCCGAGGCGATCTGCCGGTGGTCGTCGTAGACGCCCTGGCCCTGCGAGTAGACGTGCAGGTTCGGGCTCGGTTTGCCGTCGAGATCGATGCGGCCCGGCGGCACCGCGAGACAGCTCTCCGGCTCTAAAAACGCGTGCTCGATGAACTGGGTGTGCCAGGTGCCCTCGACCACGTGCGCGCTCTTCTTCAGCGCGCCCTCGACGTCGCCGCGGGTGGTCTTCGAGGTCGAAAGGAGATTGTCGGCGTGGCCGTTTTCCGGATGCAGGAGCGGCGCGCCTGGACGGAGCGCGTCCTCGGGCGAGGTGATCGGCTCGAGCACCTGATACTCGACCCGGACGAGCTGCGCGGCGCGGCGAGCCAGCTCGCGATCGTCGGCGGCGATCGCGCACAGCACGTCGCCGGTGTAGCGGGTCTCCTCGCCGACGGCGACGAACAGGGGCCAGTCGGGATAGATGAGCCCCTGAAACCGATTGCCCGGCACGTCCTCGGCGGTGACGATCCCGCGCA
>JANWLJ010000302.1 GCA_025450955.1 Polyangium sp. (in: bacteria)
CGCGCTCGACGGCGACCGGGTGGCGCTCGCCACCTGGCTCGGCTACAAGGGCACCGAAGGGCGGGTGGAGCGGGTGCTCGAGCGCGGGCGCGCCAAGGTCACCGGGACCCTGCGCGGCCATGGCCGGCAGGTGCACCTCGAGCCCGACGATCCCCGCATCCTCGCCACCGGCGGCCAGGTGCTGCTCGACGAAGGCGCGGCTGGCGCCAAAGAGGGGCAGGCGGTGGTGGTCGAGATCACCCGCTATCCGACCCGCGCCGACGAGCCGCTCGCCGCGCGCATCGTTCACGTCCTCGGCGATCCCGACGATCCCCGCACCGAGGTCGAGAAGATCCTCATCTGCGGCGACATCCCGACCGACTTTCCCGACGACGTGGTGCAGGGCGCGGCGCGCGCGCCGCAGACTGTGCGGCCCGAGGATCTGGTCGATCGGATCGATCTGCGCGACCGCGGGTTCATGACCATCGATCCCGAGAGCGCGCGCGACTTCGACGACGCGGTGTGCGTCGAGCCGAGCCCGAAGCCGGGCCACGCGCGGCTGTGGGTGGCGATCGCCGACGTCTCTCACTACGTCCGGCCGGGCCAGGCGCTCGATCGCGAGGCGCGGGTGCGCGGCTGCTCGGTCTATCTGCCCGACCGCGCGATCCCGATGTTGCCGCACGCGCTCTCGTCGGAGATCTGCTCGCTCAACCCCGAGGTCGACCGGCTGGCGATGGTGGTGCGGGTGGAGGTCGATCAAAACGGCGGCGTCTCCGATCCCTATTTTTGCGCGGCGGTGATCCGCTCGCAGGCGCGGCTCGACTACGCGGGCGTGGCGGCGGCGCTCGCCGGCGATTTCCGCGGACCGCGCGCGCGCTACCGCGAGTTTCTTCCGCGCCTCGAAGAGATGCGCGAGGTGGCGCTGCGCCTGCGCAAGCTGCGCTCGCAACGAGGCGCGCTCGACTTCGATCTCCCCGAGGCCAAGGTGGTGCTCGACGAGGACGACCCGAAGCGGGTGCGCGACGTGGTGCAGTCGCGCGGAAATCCCGAGGTCAAGGGCGCCTACCAGATGATCGAGGACTTCATGCTCGCCGCCAACGAAGCGGTGGCGCGCCTGTTTCGCGATCGCCAGCTCGACACGGTCTGGCGCGTGCACGATGTCCCGTCGGAGGAGCGGCTCGAAAAGTTCGCCGAGATCGCCGACGCGTTCGGGCTCAAGTTCGATCCCGAGGACGGTCGCGATCCGCGCAAGCTCCGCGACTTTCTCGAGACGGTGCACGCTCGATCGAACGGCGCGTCGGGCGGGACCTCGGTCGGCATCGAACGCTCGCTCAACTTCCTGCTCCTCCGCGCGCTCAAGCAGGCGGTCTACGACACGGTCAACGTCGGCCACTTCGGTCTCGGCGCGCGCGACTATCTCCACTTCACCTCGCCGATTCGCCGCTATCCCGATCTGATCGTTCATCGACTGCTCAAGGCCGCGCTGCACTCGGATGGTCAGGCCGCCGGCGGCACGCCGCCCAAGGTGCCGCTGCGCGCCGAGCTGCAGGCGATGGCGGCCGAGTCGTCGTCGAACGAGCGGCGCGCGATGGAGGCCGAGCGCGAGGTGGTCGACATGTATCGCGCGTTTCTCATGCGCGACCGCGTCGGCGAACAGTACGAGGGCACCATCGCCGGCGTCGCCGGCTTCGGGATGTTCGTGCAGATCGAATCGCCGTTCATCGAAGGGCTGGTCAAGGCCGACTCGATCGGCGACGACTTCTACGATCTCGACGAGGCGGGGATTCGTCTCTGTGGACGGCGCACCGGGCGGGTGTTCCAGCTCGGCGACAAGGTGCGGGTGCGGGTGGAGAACGTCTCGGTTCAGCGGCGCAAGATCGATCTCGCGCTCGAGGAGCATCTCTCTCAGGCGGCGCCGGCCCGGCCCTATCGCCCGCAGGCCCGCGAGGCCAAGGCGCGCGCCGGACGTTCGGCGCCGGTGCGAGGCCGGACCAAAGAGCAGTCGCGCGGCCGCGCGCAGCCCGGCCAGAAGCCCGGGGGACGCACCCGCCGTCGCTGATTTTGCTTTTGCGCGACTCGCGCCGAGTCCCGTATGATGGTCGGATGCGAATCTTCTCTCTTCTCTTGGCGGCGGTGCTGCTCCTCGGCGGAGGCATTGCACGCGCCGAGCCGACCGATCCGAGCGCGGCCGAAGCCGAGCGCCACTGGACCGCCGGCATGGCCCACTTTCGCCTCGACGAATACGACGCGGCGGTCAAAGAGTGGGAGGCCGGCTTTCGCGCCAAGCCGTCGCCGCAGTTCCTCTACAACATCGCGCAGGCGTATCGGCTCTCGAAGCAATACGACAAGGCGCTCTCGTTTTATAAAAAATATCTTTATATGCAGCCCGACGCGCCGAATCGCGCCGAGGTCGAAAATCACATCGCGGTGCTGACCAAGCTGGTGAGCGATCAGCAGGCGGTGGCGACCTCGCCGCCGGTGCAGCCGCTGCCGTCGCAAGAGACCAAGTCACCCGAGCCGCCCGCCGTCCCCACTGCGCCCGCGGCGGCGCCCGAGAGCACGACACCGGCGCCGAATGGAGCCTCCGCCGCGCTCACCGCGCGCGCGCCGGGAAGGACGCCGATCACCAAGAAGGGTTGGTTCTGGGGCGTGATCGGCGGCGCGGTCGCGGTGGTCGCGGCCGGCGTGGTGGTCGGTGTTCTCCTCGGCACCGCCGATTCGACCAAGACCCTTCCCGCGGTGAGGTTTTAATGCGCGCGCTGCGTTTCGGCCTGCTCGGAGTCGCCGCGCTCGGGTTGGTGCTCGGCGGCTGCTCGAGCGATCCCTGCGACGGGCAGTCGGGCACCTGCGTGAGCGCGCGCATCGAGGGCGCGGTCACCGGCCTCGATCAATTGCGGGTCAGCATCGATCAGCTCTCGGCCCAGATGCTCACCCCGACCACGCCCTCGGCGTTCTCGCTGCCGGTCAAGCTTGCGATCCTGCTTCCCGCGTCGGTGACCAGCCCGGCCACCATCACCATCGACGGCGCGTCGCACGGCCAGGGCGTTGCGACCAGCGGCCCGCAAGCGGTGGCGTTCACCGCGGGCGGCCACGCCAGCTTCACCTTCACGCTCGTCGCCGGCCAGGTCACCGGCGACGGCGGCACCGGCGACATGAAGACCGGTGACGGCGGCGCGAGCGACATGGGCTTCGTCCCCACGCCGGGTCACGTCAGCGCCAACCCCAGCACGCTCAACTTCCCGGCGACGCCGCGCGGCCAGCAGTCGGCGCCGCAGACCATCACCCTCTACAACCTGACCGGCAACACGGTCACGAGCGTGAGCACCGACGGCGGCTCGCAAGGGGGAGACGACTTCATGCCGACCAGCGTCTCGTCGAGCTGCACGCTCGTCTCGAGCGGCGTCAGCATTCCCGCCGGCGCCGCCTGCGACGTGCACCTCGTGTTCGCGCCTCAAAAAAGCGGGACCGAGAGCGTGACCATGCCGCTCCGCTTCGACAACGGCGATTCGGTGAGCGTCACCTTCACCGGCACCGGCACGCCGGTGTGGGCCGCCGAGAGCGTCGGCGCAGGAGCCAGCAACACCAACCTGGCCGGGGTGTGGGCGATGCCCGGCTTCGCCGTCGTGGTCGGCGAGTTCTCCGGGGCTCTCCTCGACCAGGTGGCCTTTACCTCGACCCAGGCGGGCCAGTGGATGAGCGCGCCGACGGGGCTCGGCTCGGGCTATCTCGGGGCGGTCACTGGAGTCGACGCGACCCACGTCTGGGCCGGCGGCCCGCAGGCGGAGTTCTACTCACTGCAGAGCACGACCAGCTGGACGAGTCAGGGCCTTCCCGACGCCGGCAGCACGCAGGCGATCACCAGCATGTGGCAGGCCAGCCCGACCGAGGCCTGGGCGGTCAACGGCGACGCCGTTTTCGAATACTCCGGAAGTTGGCGGCTCGCGTTCCACCCGCTCGACTTCTCGGGCGGCACCGGCTTTCCCACCGCGGTCTCCGGGAGCGGCCCCGGGCAGATCGTAGTCGTCGGCACCAATGGGTATGTCGCCCTCTCCGGTGGCAGCCCGCTCGCCCTGAACGCGTTCAACAGCAACTCGACCGCTTCGCTGCGCGGCGTTTGGCAGGCTCCCGGCGGCAGCACGAACGTGTTCGCCGTCGGGCTCGCGCAGACCGGCGGCGGCCCCGGATCGATCCTGCACTGTAGCGGCGCGCCATTCGTGTGCGTGAGCGAGACCGCGCCGATAAACGGCGATCTCCACGCGATCTCCGGGCGGAGCGTGAACGGGCAGCTCGATATCTACGCGGTCGGAAATCTCGGCAATCAGGTGCTCCACTCGACGGGAAATGGCACCTGGACCGCGGTGCAGGTGCCGTCGAACGGCGGGATGACTGGCGTCTACGTGGTGCCGAATGGCGAGGTCTACGCCGTCGGCTCGCCGAGCAGCGGCGGAGCGCAGATCACCCAGATCAACCACCTGTACTGAAGCTTCGCTCGCGGTTGTCACACCGGCGCGCTAAGGTTCGCGGATGAACATTCGCGAGCGCATCGAAGAGGACGAGCGGCGGATTCTGTCGCCGTTTGCGACGCTCTCGTCTCAGTCGAAGGGGCGGCTGCGCGCCGAGGCGCCTTGCGATCTGCGGCCGGCGTTTCAGCACGACCGCGACAAGATCATTCACTCCAAGTCGTTTCGGCGGCTGGCCGGCAAGACCCAGGTGTTCCTCGCGCCCGAGGGCGATCACTATCGCACCCGCATCACCCACACTCTCGAGGTGGCGCAGTTCGCGCGCTCGGTGACCCGCTTTCTCGGGCTCAACGAGACCCTCACCGAGGCGATCGTGATGGGCCACGATCTCGGCCACACGCCGTTCGGCCACGCCGGCGAGAAGGTGCTCGCGCGGCTCATGCCCGACGGCTTTCATCACGTCAAGCAGTCGATCCGCGTGGTCGACCAGCTCGAGCGCGATGGCGCGGGGCTGAACCTCACCCTCGAGGTGCGCGACGGGATCCTCAAGCACTCGAAGGGCAAGGGGCAGATCTTCAGCGACAACCCGAACCTGACCGCGATGACCCTCGAGGGACAGATCGTCCGCATCGCCGACATCGCCGCCTACGTGAATCATGATCTCGACGACGCGATCCGCGCCGGCCTGCTCGAGAGCGACGAGCTGCCCGAAGAGGTGCTGCGGACGCTCGGCAAGAGCCACTCGCAAAGGATCGAGACGATGATCCGCGATCTGGTCGAGTGCTCGCGCTTCGAGGAGAAGCGGATGATCCGGATGAGCGATCCGGTCCTGCACGCGCTCTACGCGCTGCGCGATTTTCTCTACGAGCGGGTCTACGAGTCGAAAGGGATTCGCGAGGAGTTCCAAAAAGCGCAGCGGATCCTCGAGGAGCTGTGGAATCACCTCCACGAGCACGAGGGCGAGTTTCGCGAGCATCACTGGCCGAAGGGCACGCGCGAGGAGGAGGGGCTCGATCGCGCGATCGGCGATTTTCTCTGCGGGATGACCGATCGCTATGCGATGCGGCTTTATCAGGAGCTCAGGCTGCCGAAGCCCTGGACCGTCTATTGAGCCACTATTGATCGGGGGCCGTCGCGCCCTAAGTACTGGGCATGGAGCGCGACAAGATCGATCTCGGCCAGGACTCGGCCAACCCCTCGGGCGCCCCGGAGGCGGGCGGCGCCACCACCACCTTCTCGATGTTTGGCGGCGCTTCGATGATCGCGCGCCTGCTCCGCCTCGTCGCCCGCATCGGCCGCAACCTGGAAGCGACCGCCTATCGCCGCCTGAAGGAGATGGAGGCGCGCCGCACCGGCGGAGTGCCGAGCCAGGATCCGGGCGCGCCGCGCCGCACCCGCGAAGCGGGCAACTTCCCCGACGACGCCCACATCCATCCGGCGTAGCCCGCCGCCCTCTGGCATGATGCGGTCGAGCAGGCGATCGCATCCCAGATGGAAATGGCTCAGCCCCTTCGTCTCCTCGGAATCGCCGGCAGCTTGCGGCGCGGCTCGCACAACCGCGCGCTCCTCGCCGCGCTCGGCGACGTGCTGCCGGACGGCGCGCGCCTGACCCTGTTCGAGCTGGCCGAGGTTCCGCTCTATGACGCCGATGTCGAAGCGCGCGGGCTGCCGAAGTCGGTGATCGCGCTCCGGCAGGCAATCGGCGAGGCCGATGGGATGGTCATCGCCACCCCCGAGTACAACGCCGGGGTGCCGGGCGTGCTCAAAAACGCGCTCGACTGGGCTTCGCGGCCGCCCTCGCCGCGGCCACTTTTGGGCAAGCCCGTCGGCATCCTCGGCGCGACGCCGGGCAAGGGCAACACCGCGGCGGCGCAGAGCCAGCTGCGCGAGACGCTGGTGGCCACCGGCGCGGCCTGCATGCCCGCTCCGACGGTGCGGCTCAGCCAGGTGGCGCCGCTCTTCGACGCCGCAGGAACGCTCACCGACGAGCCGACGCGCGCGCTTCTGACCCAGTACGCCGCCGCGCTGCACCGCTGGGTCGCGCGCTTCGCTACTTCTTAGCGAACTTCTCCGGGTGCTTGCGAAACTCGGGCGGGCAGTCCGAGCAGCAGAACGCGTAGCGCTTGCCCTGATAGACGAGCTGCTGGGTCTTTTCGTCGACGGTGAACGGGTCGCCGGAGACCGGGCACTTCATCTTGGTGCCGATCGGGATGAGCGGCGGATCGCCGGCGGAGGCGACCGCGGGCGTGAGCGAGGCGGGCGCGGGCGGCGGCGCCTTGGCGCAGGCGCAGGCAAGCAGCAGCGACGAGACCAGGACCAGCGAGAAGCTCTTCATGCGTGGAAAGCTACCACACGCGGCCGGCGCGTCGACCGGGCGGGTGCGCGTGGCGGGACGCCCCAGCCGCACACCGCGAAACGCCGGATCGCCTCATCAATCGAGCAAAATTGATTTGAATAAAATCCGAAATCGGCCCCATTCGGCCATTTCCACCGACGGCACATCCGCTGCAATTGCGACCGAACGAACCCGTTCGAATAACGGAAAAACAAAGAGGAGGATCCCATGCGTCGCACCCTCACCGCCGTCGCGCTCTCGATGATGTTCGCGCTGCCCGCCTTCGCCCACAAGACGGTCACCCACAGCACGAAGACCGCCAAGACCGCCGTGGTGGCCGGCGACTCCGCCGCAGGCGAAGCCGGCACCGCGCCCGCCGCCACCGATGAAGGCGCCAAGGCGGAGAAGCCGATGAAGAAGAAGCACAAGAAGCACAGCAAGAAGGCCAAGGAGACCCCGGCGCCCGCCGAGGAGCCGGCCAAGTAACGCGCACGCGATCGGCGGTAGCGGCTCGGAGCTTCGGCCCCGGGTCGCTACCGTTCGTTTTACGATTGGAGGATTTCGAAATCGGATGGAGGCGGGAGAAATCTAGCGCGACGGGCGAGGGCTAGTCGTCGGAGCCGTCCCAGCGCCACTTGCCGCGCTCGCGATCTTCCTCGCGCGGACGCCCTTCACCGGGCTTCTTCTTCTGCGAGTAGTCGCGCTGCTTCTCGGGGCGCGCCTGACGGCGGCGCTGCTCCTCTTTGTTGGTCTCGGCGGAGGCCATCGGATAGCGCGGTCCTCCACGGAAACCGCCCGGCCCGCCGGCGCCGCCAGGGCCACCCGGCCCGCGATAGCCGCCGGGACCGCCGGGGCCGCCGGGACCGCGATAGCCGCCGGGACCCCCTGGGCCGCCCGGCCCGGTCGGGCGTGGTGGACGCACCGGCCGCGGCGCGCCCGGGACGCGCTCCTGCGCCTTCTCGACGAAGACGCTGCGCCCCGAGAGCATCTGACCGTTCCACTCCTTGATGGCCGAATCGGCCTCGGGGTCCGAGGCCAGCTCGACGAACGCGAAGCCGCGCGGCCGCTGGGTCTCGCGGTCGAGGGCGATGCGCACGCTCTGGACGGTTCGTCCGGACTGGGAGAAGGCGTCGCGAAGCTCTTGCTCGGTGATCGAATACGACAGATTGCCGACGAACAGCTTGGTACCCATACGAAGTTTCTTGCGCTCCTTTATTGATGGTTGGGAATGGCTGATTTTTGTGGGTTTTTGGTTTGGAAATTCGGGGACGAATCCGTCCACCGTGACCAACGCTACAACGATAAGGGCTCGCCCCGCCGGTGGCAAGCGCGAACTTCGACGGGAGATTGCGTGCAGCGTTTGCTTGAATAAAACCGAGCGGGCGAGCGTACCATCACCATAGAAAGCGGTTGACTGCGCGATGCATCGACCGAAGCGAGGCGGACTATGAAGATCCTGGCGGTAGCCTCTCTGTGCGCGACCCTGGCGCTGGCGCTTCCGGCCGGCGCGCAGCAGCAGCAGCAGCCCACTCCGCCTCAGCCGGACACGCGGCCGCAAGGCTACTACCAGCCGCCCGGACAGCAGCCGAACCCCGATCCGTATGGGCAGGCGCAGGGCTACGATCCTGGGCAGCAGCCGCCCGAGGGTGAGTACGATTCCGGCGACAGCGATCCCGATATCGATGGTTACGACGCCGCGACCGACGTGACCTACGACAACGCCGCCGCGCAGAGCTACGACGACGGCTACGACCCGAACGCCTATTCCCAATTCGAGAGCGCGCTCGACGCCTACGGGACCTGGGTCGACGATCCGGTCTACGGCCGGGTGTGGGTGCCCTCGACGTCGGTGGTCGGCAACGACTTCTTCCCGTACGCGACCGGCGGCTACTGGGTTTTGAGCGAGTTCGGCTGGACCTGGGTCTCCGACTGGGATTGGGGCTGGGCGCCGTTTCATTACGGGCGCTGGTCGACGCTCGACGGCTATGGCTGGTGCTGGATCCCGGGCAGCGTGTGGGGGCCGGCGTGGGTGTCGTGGCGCTCGGGCGGCGGCTACGTCGGCTGGTCGCCGCTGCCGCCGGCGGGAGTGACCATCGGTCCGCCGACCGGCGTGCGCTCGGGCTGGCGCTTCACGCTCGCCGGGCAGCTCGGGACGCGCGGCATGACCTATCTGCCCGCGCACGTGGTGCCGTCGGTGTTCGCGCGCACCTCGGTGGTGTCGAACGCGCGCACGGTGACCGTCGGCAAGGCCACGGTGCGGGTCAACGCAGGACCGACGAGCCTCGCGGTCGGCCGCGGAGTCGGGGTGACCACGCCGGTCAGCCTGCGCACCCTGGCGCCGCGCGCGCTGCCGCATCCGAGCGTGGTCACCCATCACGGCGTCGCGCTGGCGAGTCGGCCGTGGGTGCGCGCCGGCGTGGGCCGGGTGGGATCGATCTCGAACGTGCCGCGCCCGATCTCGATCCCGATCGGACCGCAGCATTCGTCGTCGGCGCGGCCGATCTACAATGCTCCGGTGCGGGCGGACGAGCGCGCTCCGGCGCGGCCGTACGATGCGACCGCGCGGCCGAACATGTACGTCGCGCCGTCGCGCACCACCATGCCGCCGCGTCCGTATGTGCGGCAGCAGAATGATCCGGTCTATCGGAATAGCGCGCCGGTCTACAACAACTCGAACAGCGCCGCGCCGGTGTATCGCTCGAGCGAGAGCGCGCCGGTCTATCGGCCGAGCTACAGCCAGCCGGTGTACCGGCCGAGCGAGAGCACGCCGGTCTATCGGCCGAGCGAAAGCGCGCCCAGCTATCAGCGGAGCTACAGCGCGCCGACTTATCAACCGAGCTATAGCCAGCCGAGCTATCGGGTCGCGCCCGCCAATCGGGTCAGCGCGCCGTCGGCGGGATCTTCGACGCGCCACTCGGCGGCCCCGGTCGCGGGGCGCGCGGCCCCCCGGCGCCCGCGGGGGCGGTGGCGGGGCATGGATTGGCCGGGCGCGCGGGGCCCCACCACGCCCACAACGTC
>JANWLJ010000303.1 GCA_025450955.1 Polyangium sp. (in: bacteria)
GATCGCCGTCGTCGCACTCGGCGCCGTTGACGAACGCGTAGCTGCAGCGCCCCGCCTGACAGGTGCCCACCTTGGCGTGGCAGGCGTCGGGCGGAGTGGTGCAGGCGCCGCAGCTCCCAGCATCGCCAGCGGAGCTGCCGTCGCTGACGCCGCCGTCGCCGAGATCGGCGGACGAAGGGTTGCCGGCGTCGCCCGGCGAAAGCCCGCCGTCGCCGTCGCCGCTTAGGGCGACGCACGCGCCCTCGTGGCAGGTGAGCCCGTCGGCGCAGCCGCGGGTCGGGCCGCAGGCCTCGCCGAGCTGGCCGACGCCGGTTCCGGAGGAGCAAGCCGCGAACGCGAGCAGGGCCGCGGCGGCGATCGAAATGAAGAGGTTGCGGTTCATGCGCCCGTGTTACGAGCGCGGCGGGCGGATCTTCTACAGATCGATCTCTTTGAACTGGACCGCCAGGATCTCGTACTCGCGCGAGCCCTTGGGGGTACGGACGGTGACCGCGTCGCCGACTTCGCGGCCGATGAGCGCGCGCGCCACCGGCGCCGAGATCGAGATCAGGCCCCGCTTGATGTCGGCCTCCTGCTCGCCGACGATCGCGTACACCACCTCGTCGCCGGTATCGGAGTCCGAGAGCTTGACGGTGGCGCCGAACACCACCTTGGCGCCCGAGAGCGTCGCCGGATCGATGATGTTCGAGAGCGCCAGCATCACCTCGAGCTCTTTGATCCGCCCCTCGTTGAACGACTGCGCCTCTTTGGCGGCGGAGTAGTCGGCGTTCTCCGAGAGATCGCCGTGCCCGCGCGCCTCTTCTATCGCCCTCACGATCTGGAAGCGGTCCACTTCCTTGCGACGCTTGAGCTCCTCCTTGAGCCGCTGCGCGCCGCGAGGAGTCATCGGTATTTTTTGATCCGCCATCGGTCCCTTGCCTTCCGAATGAAGTTACGGATGGTACTCTTGGAGCGCGCGCACGTCGAGGGCGCCGCGCCTTAGCGCCGCGATGCCGAGCGCCGCCGCCCGGGCCGCCGCGAGCGTGGTGAAGTACGGCACGTCCTTGGTGAGCGCCGAGCGGCGTAGCGAGAACGAGTCGCGGATCGCCTGCGCCAGCGCGGTGGTGTTGATCACCATCGCGATCTCTCCGTTCAAGATCGCGTCGACGCAGTGCGGGTGGCCTTCGAGCACCTTGTTGATCCCGACCGCGGCGACCCCGTGATCGCCGAAATAGCGCGCGGTGCCGTGGGTGGCGACCAGGCCGAAGCCGAGCGCGACCAGCTTCTCGGCGACCTCGAGCGCGGCGGGCTTGTCCTCGTCGCGCACGCTGATGAACACCGTCCCTTTGTCGGGCAGGCGGGTGCCGGCGCCGAGCTGCGCCTTGGCGAACGCGATCGGAAAATCGCGATCGATGCCCATCACCTCGCCGGTCGAGCGCATCTCCGGCCCGAGCAGGGTGTCGGTGCCGGGGAACTTGGCGAACGGAAAGACCGCCTCCTTGACCGCGACGTGGCCCGCGGTCTCGGTGGTAAAGTCGCGCGCGCCGAGCTCGGCCAGGGTGCGCCCCGCCATCACCCGCGCGGCGATCTTGGCGAGCGGCTGGCCGGTCACTTTCGAGACGAACGGGACGGTGCGCGAAGCGCGCGGGTTCACCTCGAGCAGATAGACCTCGCCTGCGCGGGTGACCGCGAACTGCGCGTTCATCAGGCCCACCACCCCGAGCTCTTGGGCGAGCGCCTTGACCTGCGACGCGATGGTCTCGACGGTGATTTTCGGCAGCGAATAGGGCGGCAGCGCGCAGGCCGAGTCGCCCGAGTGGATGCCCGCCTCCTCGATGTGCTCCATCACCGCGCCGATGATCGTCTCGCGCCCGTCGGAGACCGCGTCGACGTCGACCTCGATCGCGTCGGCGAGGAAACGATCGAGGAGGAGCGGATTTCCGGCGGCGTCGCCGTCCTGTTGAGTCTTGAGCGCGCGCCGCACGTAGCCGGTCAGCTCGTCGAGATCGTGCACCACCTCCATCGCCCGACCGCCGAGCACGTACGAAGGCCGCACCATCAGCGGCAGGCCGATCCGCTCCGCCACCGCCAGCGCCTCGTCGACGGTGCGCGCGGTGCCCCAGGGCGGCGCCTTGAGCCCGAGCTTGTCGATCACCTCGCCGAAGCGCTGGCGATCTTCGGCGCGATCGATCGCGTCGGCGCTGGTGCCGAGGAGCTTGATCCCCGCCTGCGCGAGCCCGACCGCGAGCCGGAGCGGAGTCTGCCCGCCGAACTGCACGATCACCCCGTCGGGCTTTTCGCGATCACAGATCTCGAGCACGTCCTCGCGGGTGAGCGGCTCGAAGTAGAGCCGGTCGGAGGTGTCGTAGTCGGTCGACACCGTCTCCGGATTGCAGTTGACCATGATGGTCTCGTAGCCCTCTTGCCGGAGGGCCTGGACCGCGTGGACGCAGCAGTAGTCGAACTCGATCCCCTGGCCGATCCGGTTCGGCCCGCCGCCCAAAATCACGATCTTCTTGCGGGTGGTCGGGCGCGCCTCGCAGGTGTCGAGCGCGATTCCGTCGACGGTGACCTCGGGCTCGTAGATCGAATAGAGATACGGCGTGTGGGCGATGAACTCGGCGGCGCAGGTGTCGACCCGCTTGTAGACCGGGATCACTCCGAGCGCGTGGCGCGTTTTTCGGACCTCATCGGGCGTCGATCCCGAGAGCGCCGCGAGCCGCCGATCGGAGAGCCCGTCCATCTTCGCCCGCCGAAGCTCGTCGGCGTCGTAGCCCGAAAGCGGCTTGCCGAGGAGGCGCCGCTCCTCTTCGACCACGTGGCGGATGTGAGCGAGGAACCAGCGATCGATGCGGGTGATCGCGTAGGCGTCCTCGACGGTGAGCCCGAGCCGGAACGCTTCGGCGAGCTGAAACAGCCGCTCGGCGGTCGGCGTCGCCAGGCGGCGTTTGAGCTCGTCGAGCCCGTGCGGATTGTCGGCGTCGAAGCCGGAGCGGCCGATCTCGAGCGAGCGGATCGCCTTGCCGAGCGCCTCGCGGAAGGTGCGGCCGATCGCCATCACCTCGCCCACCGATTTCATCTGGGTGGTGAGCGTCTCGTCGGCGCCGGGAAATTTTTCGAACGCGAACCGCGGCACCTTCACCACCACGTAGTCGATGGTCGGCTCGAAGGACGCCGGCGTCTCGCGGGTGATGTCGTTCTTGATCTCGTCGAGGCTGTAGCCGACCGCCAGCTTGGCGGCGATCTTGGCGATCGGAAAGCCGGTGGCCTTGGACGCGAGCGCGCTCGAGCGCGACACCCGCGGATTCATCTCCACCACCACCAGCCGGCCGTTTTCCGGATTGACCGCGAACTGCACGTTCGAGCCGCCGGTGTCGACGCCGATCTCGCGAATGACCGCGCACGCGGCGTCGCGCATGTGCTGATACTCTTTGTCGGTGAGCGTCATCGCCGGCGCGACGGTGATCGAGTCGCCGGTGTGCACGCCCATCGGGTCGAGGTTCTCGATCGAGCAGATGATGACGACGTTGTCCTGGCTGTCGCGCATCACCTCGAGCTCGTACTCCTTCCAGCCGAGCACCGACTCCTCGACCAGCACCTGTCCGCGCGGCGACTGCGCGATGGCCCAGGCCACCTTCTCGTCGAGCTCGCTCTCCTGATAGACGATCCCGCCGCCCATTCCGCCGAGCGTGAACGACGGCCGCAAGATGATCGGATACCCGAACTCGGCGACGATCCGCCGCGCCTCCTCGACCGAGGTGGCGTAGCCCGAGCGCGGCACCTCGAGGCCGATCCGCTGCATCGCCGCCTTGAACAGCTCGCGGTCTTCGGCCTTCTCGATCGCCTCGCGCGAGGCGCCGATCAGCTTCACCCCAGATTTGTCGAGGATGCCGCGCTCGGCGAGCAGGAGCGACAAGTTGAGCGCGGTCTGGCCGCCGAGCGTCGGCAAGAGCGCGTCGGGCCGCTCGCGCGCGATCACCCGTTCGATCACCTCGGGCAGTATCGGCTCGACGTAGGTGCGCTCGGCCAGCTCCGGATCGGTCATAATGGTCGCCGGGTTGGAGTTGACCAGCACCACCTCGTAGCCCTCGGCCCGGAGCGCGCGCACGCCTTGCGTCCCCGAGTAGTCGAACTCGCACGCCTGGCCGATCACGATCGGCCCCGACCCGATGAGCAGGATCTTGTGGATGTCAGAGCGGCGGGGCATCGGGCCTCCGTCAGGTCTGCTTGCGCTTGATCTTGGAGTGGTTGTCGAGCCGCGCGCCGGGGAGCAGATCGGAGAGCATCTTCTCGACGGTGCCCGACTGTCCTTTGACGTCCCAGCCGAGGTCGGCGAAGCCGTCGAGGATCCGCTTTTTGATCCGGCGCGACTCCTCCTTCTCGCTCACCAGAAGCGCGAGCATCGGATCGCGCCCGACCTCGGCGACCTTGTGATGAAGCAGCCCTTCGACCGCGGTGAAGCGCACCGTCTCGTCGACGTCTTCGAGATAGGGCACGAGCGCCTGCGGCGCGCGCGCATCGTCGAGCTCACCGAGGTAGTTGAGGAGCTGGACCTTCTTCGACGGATCGCGGGTGTAGCTGTTGTCGTTGCGCTCGCACAGGTCGGCCAAGACCGGCCACTGCTGCTCTTTGTCGGCGATCGCGCCGAGCAGCTTGAGCCCATAGGCGATCCCCTCCGACGAGCGCATGTGCTCCTGAAGCTGCGGCAGGATCTTCGCGCCCATCTTGCACAGCTCGTCGTAGACCCACTCCTTCTCCTGCTCGTCTTCGATCAGCTTGTCGGCGCGCATGTTGAAACGCCCCAGCATCCCGAGCACCGCGGCGGGCGAGCCCTCGTCGCGCAGGAACTGAATCGCCGCCATCCGCTCCGGGCTCTGCGCGTTCTGATTCTTGGCGCGCGCGACCTGACGCTTGAGCTTTCCCTCTGGACCACCGAACAGCAGATCTTTCAAACCCATGGCAAAGCCGTATAGCATATCTTCCATGGACCGAGGGCGTCCGGGCAAAGACCGCCAGCACCCGCGGGTGACCGTGGACGCGTTCGTGCGGCTGCTCGCCGACGGCGAAGCCGCGCCGCGCGAATACGTGTTTCGCACCCGCGATCTCTCGCAGGGCGGTCTGTTTCTCTACACCCGCGTCGGCCACCTCTATCCGTTCGTCGCCGGCACCGCGCTCTCGATCGAGCTGTTCGACTACGACCAGGCGGTCGAGCTGCGCGCGGTGGTGGTGCGCATCGTCGAGAGCGGCAGCGCCGAGGCCGAGCGCTTCCCCGCCGGCTTCGGCGTCAAGATCATCGAGCTCGACGACCAAAACCGCCAACGCCTCGACGAGCTGATCGCCCGCGCCCAAAGAGGCGAACCTCCCTACTAGGCGAGCGGCGGGGCGCGAGGCCCC
>JANWLJ010000304.1 GCA_025450955.1 Polyangium sp. (in: bacteria)
GCGCAGGGTCGCCATCACCCGCCGTAGCGGGCCGCGAGCCCGATGAACATCAGCGCCGCGCCGCACGCGAGCGCCAGCGCCGCCCACTGGAGCGAATCGAAGAAGAGAAACGCGTCCTGCGGATCGCTCCGGCGATAATGAACCGGGAGCTCCGCCGGCAGCGCCTCGACGAACGCGCGCATCTCAGGCTCGAAGCTGTGAAAGTGCCCGCGATAGATCCGCTCGCCCTCGAGCTCGCGCCCGTCGACGGTGTAGCGGTAGCGCAGCTTGGCGACGAAGAAGTAGGGATCGTCGCCGCTTGGCCCGTCGCGCGTGACCTGCTTTTCGAGGATGCGCCCGGGCGCGGTCGGCCAGCTCCGCAGCCTGAGCCCGTGCACGCCGAGCCACAGGCCGATGGCGACCAGGCCGGCGCCGAGGAGGATCACGAACAGAAGGACAATCATCGCGCTTGGAGCTGGCTCGACTGCACCAGCTGCCCGAAGTAGTAGCGCGGGACGCCGTCATGGGAAAGTCCCGACAGCTTGAAGAGCAGCCCGTGATGATAGGTCTCTTCCGGCCAGGTGGCGGTGGTGCGGTCGTCGTAAAGCACGCCACCGTCGGGGAGCGCCCAGCCGCGCGCGCGATCGGCCATCGCCTGGCTACTCGCGAGCGTGCCCCCGCCCGAGGTGTAGACGTCGGCGAACCGATGCCGCGGCGTCGCGCCCGCCAGCCCGGGTAGATCGCTTTTGACCCAGGCGTCGAAGTCGGCGCTGTTTCCGTAGAGCGAATCGAGGAGATAGAGCTCGGAGACCGGCAGCCCGCCGCGGGTGGCGATCGCCGCCGCCGCTTGATAGCCGCCCGAGTGCGACACCAGCACGAGGGTGCCGACGTCGGCGACGGTCACCGTTCCGAGGAGCGGCGCGAGATCGGCCAGCGTCTCGGCGACCAGCGCCTTGAGCCCGCCCGCGCTTCCGAGGTTTCCGGGATCGCCGGTCGCCTGATCGAAGTCGAGCTCGGGCGCGAGGAGCAGCGCGTTTTTGCCCGAGCTCTCGAGCTGCGCGGCGAGCGCGTAGGCGCTCCGCACCGGACCGCCCGGCGTGCAGGCCGCCCCAGCGTCGCGGACGATGTTGTCGACGCAGTTGTCGAAGCCGTGCAGGTAGACGATGAGCGAGAGCGGCGGCGTCGGATCGAAACGCGACGGCACATAGACGAGCGCGCTCGGATGCGCTGCGGTCGGCGCAAAGGCGCCCGCGTCGAGCGTGAGATCGATCGTCGCAGGTCCAATCCGCGTCGCGCCGGCGTCGCCGATTCCGCCCGCGTCGTCGCTTCCGGTAACCCCGAGATCGATCCCGGCGTCGGAGGTCGGGGCCGGGTTGCCGCAACCCACCAGACCGATCGACAACCAGCTAAAGAGCGCGAGCGCGTGACGCACGCTTGACGATACCACGGGTGCCGAGGAGCCCAGCGCGTCGCGCCGGAAGAGAGAGATGGATTTCGGAAAGCGCTAGTCTTCGTAACCGCCGCCACCGCCGCCGCCGCGACCGCCGTAGCCGCCACCGCGCGCGCCGCCGCCATATCCGCCGCCGCCGCCGCCCCCGCCGTAGCCGCCGCGACCGCCGCCGCCGCCCCGCGCGCCGCCGCCATATCCGCCACCGCCGCCACCGCCGCCACGACCGCCCCGCTGCGGCTCCCGCGCCTCGTTGACCACGATGGTTCGCCCCCCGAGATCGCGCCCGTTCAGCTCATCGATCGCGCTCTTCGCCTGGGTGTCGCTGGCCACCTCGACGAAGGCGAACCCGCGCGGCCGTCCGGTGTCGCGATCGGTCACGATCTTCACCTGGGTGACCTGGCGAGCGCCACCTCCCTCGAAGAAGGCCTTGATCGTGTCCTCGTCGGTGTCGTAAGGCAGATTTCCGACATAGAGCCTCGTCCCCATCGCGCTCTCCCTTTCCAATCCCAAAGCGAAGGCCGAAGGCTCAACGGTAATGCTGCCCGGCGCAGATTCGCGGGATTCAGTTCAACGATACGAGTCGGCGTCAAGAAAGTCAACCGGGTCTCCCGACGGTGGGCCGACGCTGACGGCCTACATCGCGCGCCCAAAATCGCGCGCCGTTTTGCGGGCTGTTTTGCGTTTGGGTCGCACTTTGGCCTACGCCGCGCGGGCGCGTTCGGGCCCATGCGTGTTTGGTCCGGGCGTGATATGGTTTTTAGCCATTCCGATGGACGTCCGCTGCGAGAAGTGCCTGACGGTCTATGAGCTCGACGACGCGCAGGTGGGCCCCGCCGGCGTGACCGTCAAGTGCGCGCAGTGCGGCAACCTGTTCAAGGTGAAGCGCCGCGAGATCACCGCGGAGATTCCGATCGGCTCGGCGCAGGCGCGCTCGCCCGCCTACGTCCCGCCCGGCAAATCGGGGCGCACCACCCGGCCCGGCTTCGCCACCGATCGCACCACCACGCCGCTTCCGATCCCGGCGCCCGATCCGCCCGCGCCCGTGGCCGTGCCCGTCGCGCCCGAGACGCAGTGGATGGTGCGGCTGGCCGCCACCGGCGAGGTCTACCGCTTCCGCGAGATGACCACGCTCCAGAGCTGGATCGTCGAGCGGAAGGTGACGCGCGAAGATCACATCTCGCGCGACGGCGCCACCTGGAAGGCGCTCGGCGGCATCCCCGAGCTGGCCTCGCACTTCCAGCTCGTCGAGCGGGCGCGCGCCAAAGAGAAAGAGGCCGAGGAGCTGGCGCTGGTCACCACCGCGCCGATGATGAGCCCGATTCCGGCGGCGCGCCCGGTGACGCCGCGAGCGACGCCGACGCCCACCCCGACGGCGACGCCGCGCCCGACGCCGACACCCGCGCCGCGCCCGACGCCCACCCCGACGGCGACTCCGCGTCCGGCGGCGCCGCTCGCCAACGATGCCGACGAGAATTCGGGCCCGAGCCTGATGGGCGGCGGGCTCGACGACGGCGATCCCGCGTTCGCCTCCACCTCGCCCAAGCCGCGCGTGACGCCCGGTGCGCTCTCGATTCCGCCGATGGTCGACGAGCTGGCCGATCTCGATCTGCCGGCCGCGCCGCGCCGCTGGCCGTGGGTGGTGGTGATCCTGGTGCTCCTCGGCGGCGGCGCCGGCGGCTACTTCGCCTGGCAGCGGAATCTCTTTGGCCGCGGCGCTCAGCCGACCGGGGTTTCGCAAAAGACCTTCGACGACGGGCGGGTGCAGTTTCTCCGCGACGACGACGACGGCTTTCGCCAGGCGGCCGCGCTGTTCGAGCAGGCGCACGGCGCCGACGAGCAGAACCCGCTGCCGCTCGCCGCGCTCGCCGAGACCCAGACCACCTGGGCCTTCTACCTGCGCGAGGACGCGAGCGCGCTCGACGCCAAGGGTCCCGCGGTGCAGGCGGTGACCCAGACCTTGCGCAAAGAGGCGCAGGCCCACCTCGACGACGCCAGGCGCCACGCCTCCGACGCGCTCGCGCTCGCGCCCGACGAGCCGCGGGTGAACCGGGCGATGGGCGACTTCTTGCGCGTGAGCGGCGCGCCCGCGGCCGAGGCCGAGCGCTATCTCGATCGCGCGCTCGCCAAGAGCCCGAACGACGCCGAGACGGTCTACCTGGCCGGCGCGATCCTGTTTCGCGAAGGCCAGGATGAGCCGGCGCGGGAGAAGCTCGAACAGGCCGACAAGCTGATGCTCGCCCAGGGCGGGCCGGCGCTGTTGCGCGCCCGCTACCTGCTCGCGCGGATCGCGCTCAAGAGCGGGCACAAGGATCAGGCGCGCCAGATTCTCGAGTCGATGCTGACCATCAATCCGCAGCACGATCGCGCCAAGGCGCTCTTGGCCACCTTGACCCAGGCGGTCGATGCCGGCACCCGCGCCGCCGATCTGGCGCCGCCCGCCGCCGAGGTGGCCCCTGCGGCTGCTCACGTCGCGGGCAAGCCGGGCGCCGCCACCGTCGAGGCGCCGCCTCAGCCGGGCGACTATTCCAAGCTGGTGGCCGACGCCGATCGTCGCTCGGAGAACGGCCACGCCGACGCCGCTCGCAGGCTCTACGAGAAGGCGCTCACCTTGAACCCGCGCGGCGTCGAAGCGATGACCGGCCTCGGCTACTGCGACCTCGACGCCGAGCGCTTTCTCTCGGCGGTGGATCACTTCAAGCAAGCGCTGGCGATCGCGCCCGACTATGGCGAGGCGCTGATCGGGATGGCCGAGTCGTTCAAGATGCGTGGCCGCACCACCGAGGCTGTCGAGGCCTATCAGCACTACCTGCGCGTGCTGCCGCACGGCCCGCGCGCGGCGATGGCGCACAAAAACATTTCCGAGCTGTCGGCCAAGGCGCCGCCCGCTCCCGCGCCGGCCGCTCCGAGCGACTCGCCGAGCGAGAACACGCCTTCACCGGCAGCCGGCGAGAGCGGGCAGGCCGCTCCCGATCAGCCCGATGACAAGACCGGCTCCGGCGCCGACAAGGGCGACAGCACCCCGCTGCCGCGCCTGCCGAGCGCGCCACCCCCGTGAGGCCCGAGATGACGACCAAGAAGCCGTCGAACGAGGAAGAGGAATATTTCGCCAAGGAGGAGGCCAACCGGCTGCACCAGCTCGCCGTCGAGAAGAAGCGCCAGACCGAGCGGGCGGAGCAGGAGCGGCTCAAGCAGCTTCACTTCATGCACTGCCCGAAGTGCGGCTTTCACCTCGACACCATCGCGTTCAAGGGCGTCGCGATCGATCGCTGCTTCCACTGCGGCGGCACCTGGCTCGACCAGGGCGAGCTCGAGCAGCTCGCCGGTCGCGAGAGCAACGTCCTGTCTCAGATCCTCGCGCTCTTCACCGGCCACAAATCCTAAATCGCCGCTCGCTAAAAGCGAAGGCAGATGCGCAGGAGCTGGTACGCGGTGGCCGCGCCGCAGAGCCCGAGCGAGAGCGCGCCACGGGTGAGGCCGCTCGCCAGCGCCGCCCGCGCCTGGCCCGGATTGCCGCGCACCACCGCCAGCACCCGGTCGGCTTCGCGATAGGGACCGCGCGCGGGCGCGACCTCCTCGAAGAGCTGCTCGCCGATGCCGAGATCGAGCGTCGGCGCGCTGATGAGCCGCATCGGATCGCGCTGTTTGCCCGCTCGCGCGATCCAGCGCTGGAGCCGCGCCATCGCCCGCCCGTCGAACGCGACCAGCGCCAGGGCGCCGAGCGTCATCGTCAGGGTCAGCTCGAGCAGCCCATTTCGCCGCGGCGCGTGCAGCGCGAGCAGCCCCGGCAGCTCATGGGCCGCCGGGCTTGCGCTCATCAGCATCGCGCCGAGCGCGATCACCGTCGCGACCGTCCGCCACACCGCGCGCCGGTCGGCGCCGTCGAGGAGCGATCCCTCGCGGGCCCGTCCCACCCGCCTCGCCACCACCGCCACCGCCACCGTCGCCGGCACGAACGGCAGCGAGAACAGCAGGCCGAAATAACCCGCGAACGGAATGCAGCCGAGCAGCGACAGATGCCCGCCGACCCCGCCGAGCAGAAACAGGCACAGGATGCCGTTCAGCAGCCCGGCCAAAAGAGTCGAGATCGCGACCCGTGCGATTCCGCGCTGCGCAGGCGTTCGCAGCCAGGCGCCGAGCAGCCCCGCGCACAGCGGGGTGGAGACAAGGAGCGGCCAGCCTTCGGCCAGGAGCTCGAAGGTGGCCATCCAGCCGCCGCACAGGCCGAGCAGGGCAAAGGGAAGGACCAGGGACGCGCCGCGAGATCGTTCCATCAGTCCTTAGTACGGTGCGCCGCGAAGGACTTCCCGCCGCGATCGCGATCAGTCGAGCGTGGCCAGCCAGTCGTGCAAGGTGGGCACCGCCAGGTCGGCGCCGCAGTCGATGAGCGCATCGACGGAGAACGAGCCGGTGGCGACGCCAATCGCCCGGGCTCCGGCGGCGTGCGCGGCGGCGACATCGCGCGGGGTGTCGCCGACCACGAACGTCTCCTCGGCGGCAAACGCGCGTCCGGCCCGCTCTGAGCCGCGGGCGATCGCCACCCGGACCAGCTCGGCCCGATCGCGCGCATCGGACCCGAAGCCGCCGAAGGGAAATCGCCCCCACAGATCGCCGCCGGCCGGCGCGTGCCCGAGGGTGCGGGACGCGGCGGTCAGCTTGAGCCGGGCGCCGTCGCGCAGGTTGCCGGTGGCCAGCCCGATCGTCGCCGCCCGCGCCTCGAGGCGTTCGAGCAGCTCGCACACGCCCGGGTGCACCTGGCAGCGCGAGCGCTCGAGCTCGGGCGCGAGATGGGTGACATAGCTCGCCAGCACCGCCTCCGGCTCGCCGGCGTGCGGCGCCCGCCCGAGGTGGGTCGCGTAGACGTGATCGAGGATGAGCGGATCGGTCATCCCGTCGAGCCTGAGCCCGGTGAGCGCGCCGGCCACCCCGAGCACCTCCAAACAGGCCCGCTCGAAGGCTCGACGCCCTGCGCCGTCCCCCCCGATCAGGGTCCCGTCAATATCGAAAAGAACCAACACCCGCGAGAGTCTACCTGACTCCGGCCGGCCGCGAGCGGACGACAAAGTTGTTGACGCTGCTTTCCCACTTTGTTACATGGATCGCGCTCTTAGCCTCCTCTGAGGCGGAGGGAAACCGAGGCAACCGATGGCGAATATCGACATCCTCACCCGTGAAGGCTGCGATCCCAGTCAGCACATCTGGTCGCGGCGCAACTTCGTAGGACTCGCGGCCTGGGGGACCGTGCTCGGCTCGCTGGGCGTGGGCACGGTGGCGTTCGGGCGATTCATGTATCCGCGCGTGCTGTACGAGCCCAACACGGTGGTCAAGCTGGGCAAGCCGTCCGAGTACAAGGTCAACGTCGTCTCGGAGAAGTGGATCAAGGTCTATCGCCTCTGGATCATGCGCTACTCCGACGGGCTCGCCGCGCTGTACGGCAAGTGCACCCACCTCGGCTGCACGCCGATGTGGCTCGAGGCCGAGAACAAGTTCAAGTGCCCCTGCCACGGCTCGGGCTACCGCGGCGTCGACTTCCACGCCGGCCTGCCCAACATCACCGGCATCAACTTCGAAGGCCCGGCGCCCCGCCCGATGGAGCGCGCCAAGATCGGCCTCGCCGAGGACGGGCAGATCATCGTCGACTTCAGCATCACCTTCCGCCAGGAGCTGACCGACAACAACAAGAACTGGCTGGCTCCCGACTCGCAGCTCAAGTACGCCTCGTAGCCTCCAAGAGGAGCGGATTTTGGCAAACGGACTTCCGGATTCGAAGCCTTCCTTTTTCGACACCGTCAAGGATTCTCCCGTCTGGAAATCGATGTTCCGACACGGCTACGCGGACACCCCGCGCAACCGAATCCTCCAGGTGTCCTCGAACGTCTTTCTCCACCTCCACCCGTCGAAGCTGCCACGTCACGCGGTCCGCGTGCGCTTCACCTGGTGCGCCGGCGGCGTGACGTTCCTCTTCTATCTGATCCTGGTCGTCACCGGCATCATCTTGATGTTCTATTACCGGCCGACCGGCGATTACGCGTATCACGATATGAAGTATCTGCAGTTCGACGTGCCGTTCGGCATGATCATGCGGAACATGCACCGCTGGGCGGCGCACTCGATGGTGATCGCCGTCTGGATCCACATGATGCGCGTGTTCTTGACCGGCTCGTACAAGCCGCCACGCGAGTTCAACTGGATCGTCGGTGTAAACCTGCTGGTGTTTACGCTGCTGCTTTCGTTTACCGGATATCTGCTGCCGTGGGACCAGCTCTCGATCTGGGCGGTCACCGTCGGCACCAACATGGCGCGCGCCACCCCGCTGCTCGGTCACGAAGGTCCGTTCGCCAGCTTGATCGGCGTCAACGCGCGCTACGACGCGCGGTCGTTCCTGGTCGCCGGCCGGCTGGTCGGCTCTGCGACCTTGCTGCGGTTCTATGTGCTCCACTGCATCTTCATCCCCGTCGTCGCCTCGGTGCTCATGATCGTGCACTTCTGGCGCATCCGGAAGGACGGCGGGATCTCGGGCCCGCTGTAGGAGGCGTTTAGATGGCCGAAGTGACGACGGACGCAGGAGCCCCGGCAGCCGATGCCCCAGCGGCGGATGCGAAGGCGACGACCAAGGTAGCCAAGAAGGCGAAGGAGATCGCTCTCCCGAACCGGATTCACACCTGGCCGTATCTGGTGCGGCTCGACTTCCTCACCGCGCTCATCGTGATGACCGTGATGACGGTGTGGTCGATCGCGATCGACGCGCCGCTCGAGGAGCCGGCCAACCCGAACAAGACGCCGAACCCGTCCAAGGCGCCTTGGTACTTCCTCGGCCTGCAGGAGATGCTGGTCTACTTCGACCCGTGGATGGCGGGCGTGGTGTTGCCGAGCCTGATCATCATCGGGCTGATGGTGATTCCGTATATCGATCCGAACCCGCGCGGAAACGGTTACTACACGTTCGCCGAGCGCAAGTTCGCGATCACCACCTTCCTGTTCGGCTTCATCGTGCTGTGGGTGACGCTGATCTTCCTCGGCACCTTCATGCGCGGCCCGGGCTGGTACTTCTTCTGGCCGGGGCAGTATTGGGATCCGCACAAGTCGGTCGCGCTCACCAACGTCGACTTCCCCTATCTCGTCGGTGCGCGAACGCACGCGGCCCAATTCATGGTAGGGATGGGCGCATTCATAGTCGTATTCATGTGGCCACTTTTCTTGATTCCGATATTGCGGAAAAAAGAGTGGTTCAAACAGATGGGAATGCTGCGGTTCCAGATCACCGCCATGCTGTTCGCGACGATGTGCGCCCTGCCGGTCAAGATGATCCTGCGCTGGACGTTCAACATCAAACATCTCTGGGTCACGCCCTGGTTTAATATTTAGCGTTGCGGCGGGGGGCAAGCCCCCGCCCTA
>JANWLJ010000305.1 GCA_025450955.1 Polyangium sp. (in: bacteria)
TCAACCACACCGATCGCGAGCGCGCGATCACCATTCACGGCACCGTCGCGCCCGGCCACGCGCAGGGCGAGGCGCTCGCGTTCGTGCAGTCGCGGGTCGCAAGCGTGCCGGCCGGCTCCCGGGTGGTGCTCGGCGGGCAGAGCTCGCAGTTCGGCGACGCGATGACCAGCCTCCTGTTCGCGCTCGCGATCGGCGTGCTCATCGCGTACATGGTGCTCGCGTCGCAGTTCAACTCGTTTCTCGACCCGGTCACCGTGCTGACCATCTTGCCGCTGTCGGTGGCGGGCGCGCTGTTCGCGCTCTTCATCGCCGGCAAGACGCTCAACGTGTTCAGCATGATCGGGCTCCTTCTGCTGATGGGGATCGTCAAGAAGAACTCGATCATCCTGGTCGACTACGCCAACGAGCTGCGGCGGCAGGGGCTCGACGCGCACGCGGCGATGCTGCGCGCCGGCCCGGTGCGGCTGCGGCCGATCTTGATGACCGCGGTGGCGACGATGATGGCCGCGGTGCCGTCGGCGCTCGGCTTTGGTCCCGGCGCCGAGACCCGCGCGCCGATGGCCGACGCGGTGATCGGCGGCCTGATCCTGTCGACCGCGCTCAGCCTCCTGGTGGTGCCGGCCTTCTACGTGATCGTCGATCGCAAGCGCGCGCGCTCCGGCTGAGACCGCTCAGCGGGCGGCGGCGAGGTTGTGCTCGTCGTCGTCGTGCGCTTTGTGGCGCTCGAGCGCGCGATACTCGCCGGCCAGCTCTGCGCCGAGCGCCGCCAGCCGCTGAGGCTCGCTCGCCGCGAGGTTGCGCGTCTCGTTCGGATCGCGCGAGAGATCGTAGAGCTCGGAGAAGTTGAGCCGGTGATGATAGATGAGCTTCCAGCCGTCCTTGGCGATCACCGCGAGCTGGGGATCGCCGTCGGCCGGCACGCGTGAGAGCACGTCACCCTCTCCAGCCGCCGGCTCGCCGGTGAAGAGCCGCGCCAGATAGCCCGCGACCTCCGACGTGCTCGACGGCAGCTCGGCGTCGCCGAACGCGCGGTGATCGGGCCCGGCGGTCCAGGCGATCATCGGCACCCGCAGCACCTCTTCGTAGAGATCGGTCCCGTGGCCGTCGGTGCCGTGCTCGCCGAACGCTTCACCATGGTCGGCGGTGACGAACAAGATCGTGCGCGCCGCATCCGGACGCTTGGCCAGCGCGGCGGCGAGCCGGGCGATCGCGTCGTCGGTGCGGTGCAGCTCGGCGCCGTAGGTCTCGGCGGCCGAGCCGGTGAGCACGTCGCCGTTTTCGCGCACATAGGGCGCGTGCGGATCGAAATAGTGCGCCCAGATATAGGTCGGCCCGCGCGCATCGGCGAGCGCGTCGAGCACCCGATCGGTCACCCGGTTCGCAGTCGCGCCGCCGGGAGCGGTGGCGTCGGGGATGAGCGTCTGGTCGATGGCCCCGAACGAGGCGCGCACCCCGGCGTCGGCGAGCACGTAGGGATGGGTCACGATCGCGCGGGTGGAGAAACCGCGCTCGGCGAAGAAGGACGCCAGGTAGAACTCGTGCGCCCACGGACGCGCGGGATTCGAGAACAGCTCGCCGGTCTGCAGCGCGGTCATCGATCGCGCGGTCAGCGGAAAGTTGGCGTGTGCGTAGCGGCGCGACCAACCCTGCCGGGACAGCCGGGTGAGCCCCGGGCAGAGATCGCGCAGCTCGGGCCGATCGCTCGTGCCGAAGCCGCAGCGGAACGCGTCGATGGTGACCAGCACCACCGTGGTGGGCGTCCGCAGAGGCGGCAGCGCCTTGGAATAGACCTGCGGCCTGGGCGCGGGCCGATGGCTCATCCAGCCGAGGCAGTCGCGCCCCACCGTCGAGAGCGGAAACGCATTCGCGTCGTGATCGTCGCAATCGCCGCCGCCGAGGATCGGGCTGAAGCCGTCGCCGTCGCGATCGACGAGCGATCGCGCGATCGCGATCACCCGCTCGTGCGCGGAGTGGGTCTTTAGAATCGCCGGCCACGGATTCGATCCCGCGCCGAGCGCCGAGACGCCGAACCCGGCGAGCGCGACGGTCGCGAGCGCGCCGACCGCGACCCGAACCCGCGGCCCGGCTGAGGCGAGCAGCGTGAATCCGAGCACGAACAGCACCAGCCCGCAGGCGAGCAGCACCTCGTGAACGGTCGTGTACTCCTCGTGCAGCGCGAGCGCGTCGACCACCCCGAGCTCGACGGCGGTGCTCAGCGCCAGCCACGACACCCCGAGCCGAAACGAGCCGCGCCCGCGCCCGCGTCCGATTCGCCGGGCGACCTGATCGGCGACCGCCCACGAAAACAGCGCGACCGCGGTGAGCGCCATCCAGGTCCATCGCCCGCCGGGCGCGTCGACGACGAAGCGGATGATCACGCAGGCGCCGAGGAGCGAGAGATCGCGCGCGCACCAGATGCCGGTCACCAGCACGGTCGCGCGAGCGCGCGGCTTGGGCAGGCGCACGGCGATCGGCGGCAGCAGCACCGCGAACGCGATCGCGAGCAGCAGCGACGGCACGAGCAAGAGCGTGCTCGAGATGAGCGCGCCCGCGGGCGCCGACCAGGGCGCGGCCACCGCCGCGGTCGACACGGCTGCCGCGAAGGCGACGAGGAGGAGGCTGCGCACCGCGCTCAAAGCGGCTCAGTATGCCCCGGCGAGGGCGGCGCGGTGTTGGCAATTTATTCTCAAGCGCGGGCTCGTCCGAAGTACCGGGGGAAACTCCCTATTTACAGGCGCCGGCGACCTTTCTAATGTCTTGAAGCACAATTTTTGTGAGTTGAAAGACCAGTTGGGGGTACGGCGGACGCGAGATTTCGGGGGGCGCGTCCGGGCTGGTCGAGGTCGGCCGAGCCATCGCCAGGCGGGGGGGACCTGGCGATGGTGAGGTTCCCGGCCGCCGCCGCTACTGGTAGCCCATGCGGCACACGCCCTGGCCGCCGCAGCCGAGCGACGGCGCCGGGCAGTCGCTGTCGCAGCTGCAGAAGCGCGTGCAGAACCAACCTTTGACCCGATAGTCGAAGCAGATCTGCGATTGGCACTGGGCGTTGTCGAGACACTCGGCGCCGAACGGAAGGTTCATCGCGTCGGCGCTCGCGGCGGGGCGGCCGGCGGGCCCGAGACCTCCGCCGTCGTCGCGATCGCCCGGGCCCATGCTGCCGGCCGCGCAGCCGTGCGAGACGCCGGCAGCGTCGACGATCAAACAGTGGCCGGCGTCGACGGTGCAGGCCGCGCTCGCGTCGACGGCGGCGTCCATCACCGCCGCGTCAGCAGACTGTTCGTCGCTGCCGCAACCGCCCGCCGCCAGCGCGAGCACCACCACTCCGAGCGCGAGAGATCGCATCGCACCATCGTACTCCGAAATCGCTCCGGCCGCGCGCGCCGTCGACGGCGCCGCCGCACTCCACGCTGGCGCGCCCCGCCCGCCGATCGTAGGATTCGATCGATTCCTGCGCCTGTAGCTCAGTCGGATAGAGCAGCGGCCTTCTAAGCCGTTGGTCGGAGGTTCGATTCCTCTCAGGCGCGCTGACAAACACGGTTGGCGTCGCGCTCATGACCCTCATGGGTGCTCGGTGATCGCCACAATCACGATCTGGTCGCGTTCATTTGGGTCGTAACACCAGAAGATTCGGTAGGCGGCGGGCGTTTTGTTTTCCGCATACGCTTCCCACAGCTGATCGCCGTGGGGGCATGGTTGGGTTTTGAATTTATGGGTATTGAGCCCGGGATACTTCAGGTTCACTTCCATTTTTCCCAGAGCAGCGCGTACCGCCTTGAAGCGCTTTCGTAATCCTTTATCAGCGGCTAGCGCGGCAAGCTGGTTTTTTGCCTCTTCGGAGAAGAGAAGTCTCGGCACGTGCTACTCGTCGACGTCGTCGTCTGCGTACTTGGCGAAGCTGCCAGCGTCGACGAGCGGTTTGGTCACCGCGGACGCGAGCCCACGCTGCAGCGCCTTCAGCGCCTTGGGGTTTTTGTAAATCCACTGTTCGCGAACCGGGATCTCCATCGTCGGATCCAACACGATCTGCCCGGCGTCATTCACGTACACGTTGAACCTCCCGTTCGCGATCTGGATCTGGGCGTGGAGCTGCTGGATTTGCTTGCTCAGTGTCACCCGTCCCCTGCTGTCGGCTGCCACCGAGTCGACCTTCTTGAAGCCCGCGGTCTTCGGATCGAACGTCGACATGGTGTCACCTCCTCCTTGCCACCCTCTGCTGATATACCCTCAATGGGGATGGTGGGCAAGTGGGTATGTGGGTTTTGCCCCATTAGGGGATGCAGGCAAGGGTTGGCTAAGAGCTTGGCAACCCATCGCAAGGAAAACGTCAGGTGGGCGGGAGCTCTTCGAGGGTGTCGAGGAGCTTTTGGGTGTCGATCGGTTTGACGAGGTGGGTGGCGAAGCCGGCGTCGCCGGTGCGGGCGCGGTCGCTTTGTTGGCCGTAGCCGGTGAGCGCGATCAGGTGTAGCGGCGCGGAGCCGAGCTCGGCGCGCAGGCGGGCGGCCAGCTCGTAGCCGTCCATCACCGGCAGGCCGATGTCGAGGATCGCCACGTCGGGCACGAAGCCTTCGAGCTGACTGAGCGCGATCGCGCCGTCGGTGGCGGTGCGCACGTCGTGACCGATGGTGCGCAGGACCTCGGCGACCAGCTCGAGCGCGTCCTCGTTGTCGTCGACGACCAGGATGCGGTGAAGCTGGCTCGGCCGCGGCCAGTCGATCGCGGCGGGGCCGCTTGCGAGGTCGGCTGGCCTCGGCGCGGTCGCGAGCGGGAGGGTGACGGTGAAGCTTGAGCCGGCGCCGCGTCCCAAGCTGCTGGCCTCGACGCTGCCGCCGTGCAGATCGACCAGGGTGCGCACCAAATTGAGCCCGATGCCGAGCCCGCCCGCGGAGCGCTCGGCGCTCTGTTGTCCTTGCACGAACAGATCGAAGATGCGCGGGAGCAGCTCGGGCGGGATGCCGACGCCGTCGTCGCGCACCTGCACCCGCACCTCGCCGCCCGCCCGCGCAACGGCGATCGCGATGTGGCCGCGCGGCTCGGTGTACTTGGCGGCGTTGGTGAGGAGGTTCGCGAACACCTGCGCCAGGCGCGCCTCGTCGCCGAAGACCCGCAGCTCGTGCGGCGGCACCTCGACCTGAAAGTGATGGCGCCGCTGCTCGAGCAGCGGGCTGGCGATCTCGACCGCGCGGGCGACCGCGTCGCGCAGATCGATCGACTGCTTCTTGAGATCGATCCGTCCGCGGGTGATCCGCGAGACGTCGAGGAGATCGTCGACGAGGCGCACCATGTGCTGCACCTGGCGCTCGATGATCTGCTGCTCGTTCGACGAGCGGACGTCGCCGCGCAGCTTCATGAGCTGGATCGCGGTCACGATCGGCGCGAGTGGATTGCGCAGCTCGTGGCCGAGCATGGCGAGGAACTCGTCCTTGGCGCGGTTGGCCTGCTCGGCGGCGAGCCGCGCGGTCTGCTCCTCTTCGACCCGTTTGCGCTCGGTGAGATCGCGCGCGACCTTGGCGAAGCCGACCAGCTGACCGCGCTCGTCCTTGATCGCGCTCAAGACGATGTTGGCCCAGTAGCGCGTCCCGTCTTTGCGCACGCGCCAGCCGAGATCCTCGAAGCGGCCGATGCGCGCCGCCAGTGTTTGAAGGGTGTCGACGAGTGTCGCTCGCAGAGAGAAGTCGGCCGGGTCCAGCTCGAGCTTGCCAGCCTCGATCCTGGAGAAGTCGAGCAGGTCGTTAACGATCTCTAGCA
>JANWLJ010000306.1 GCA_025450955.1 Polyangium sp. (in: bacteria)
ACGGTGCGGCGGGTGAGGGTGGTGTTGGCGAAGCAGGAGATCACGTCGTTGCCGTCGCAGAGGTCGCGGCCGGCGCTGGGGCAGGGCTGCTGCGGTAGGCCGCCGTTTAAACAGTTGGCCGCGGTGGTGCAGTCCGGCGCCGACGAGATGCACGCGATCTCCACGTCGGTGAGCCCGCTGCCCGGACCGTCGGGGTCGGCGGCGCTCACGCAACCAGAGAGCGAGGCGTAGCTATTCGGCGTCGGCAACACGCTCTTCGGATTCGGCGGAGAGAGCCCGCAGGCGCCGATCCGCAAGCAGGCGCGGGTGACGATATCGGGCGGCGTCAGCGGCGGCCGCGCGGCATCCATCGGAACCGCGCCGGCATCGACGAGCGGCAGCGGAAAGGGCAGCGGCCGATCGGCGCACGCCGCGAGCGAGAGCGCGATGAGAGCGAGCATGCATCGGCGCATGCCTCAGTGTCAGACCAACCCCGGCGCCCTGTCAACTCGCCCGTCGGCGCGCGTTCATTTCTTGGGAATCGCCTTGAGCACCGCGCGGCCGTTTTGCACTGCAACATCGAAGCGGACCGAGCGCACGCCGGGCTGCTCGAGGACCTTGCCGACCTGGCGGGCGAGCGATTGGACGAGCGCCTGGTAGGTGACTTCGGTCTCGCCGCTGGCGCGCCGGGCGTCGACGACTTTGCGGTGAAGCGCGCGCAGCTCGAGCTCGCTCATGCCGGGGACGAGCGGCACCGGCGTCGAGCGCGCGGCTGGACGCGGAATCGGCGGCGGCATTTTGGGAATCGGCGGCGGCAGGGTGGTGGTGCCGGTCGGGGTGCGCGCCGGCACCCGCTCGAGCCCGGGCTCGGTCTTTTCCTCGACGATCGGCGATGGCGCGGCGACCGCCGAGACCTTCAGCGGCTCTGAATCTTTATCGAGAAAGCGCTTGGTCGGCTGCGCGCCGCGCGCCGGCTCGTCGGCGACCGGCTGGCCCTTGCGCTTCATCCGCGCGACGTGACGGACGTAGGTCCCGTTTTCGATCTCGCGGAGCGTGCGATTCCAGTAGGTGACATAGATGTTCCACTTCTGGAGCATCGTGTTGAACTTGAAGCGCAGCCCGGTATTGCGAATGTACTGCTGCTGAAGGAGCAGCATCGCGCGGGTCACCTCTTTGCGCGGCACGCCCGGCTCGATCTTCTCGATGCCCATGAAGTACTGCTCGTAGAGCTGCTTGACCCGTTCGATCTTGATCGACAGCTCGTCGAGGAGCTGGCCGATGTCCGGCGGCTGATTGCCCTGAGACTCCGGCATCGTTTGATCATGATACACCGGCATGCTATCGCTCGCCGGGTGAAACGACCGCCGTCCCTCTGCGCGTTCGCCCTGCTTCTCGTCGCTACCGTCACGTTTTCCGCCTGCCGCACCGAGGAGGCCAAGCACAAGGCCGCCGGCAACGTGCTCTTCAAGCAGGGAAAGCTCGAGCAGGCGATCAAAGAATATCGCGCGTCGCTGGCGCTCGATTCCAAAGATCCGAACGCGCACACCCTGCTCGGCGACGCGCTCTTCGAGCAGCAGAAGTACGATGAGGCGCGCGCCGAATTTCAGGCGGCGCTGAAGCAGGATCCGAAGGCGCGCGCGGCGCTGCGCGATCTGGCGATGCTCGATCTCCGGGTCAAGCGCGAGCCCGAGGCCAAGGCGCTGCTCGCGCGCATGATCGCCGCGGAGCCGCGCGACGCCGAGGCGCATGCCGCGCTCGGCAAGATCCTCTACGCCGAGGGCGATCTCGACGGTGCCGAGCGCCACCTGCGCGAAGCGCTCACTCAGGCACAGAACGATCCGGCCGCGCTCTACTCGCTCGGCCTCGTGCTTGCAAAGAAGAGAGACCAGGTACAGGCGAACGCGATCTTCGATCGGCTCGACCGCGCCGCGCCCGGCAAGGCCTATGCGCCTTACGGGCGAGCGGTAGCGGCCGCGATCTCGGGGCACGACGACGACGCCTTGAAGTGGCTCGCCGTCGCGCTCGATCGCGGGATCGACGATCTCGGGGAGGTCGAGCGGGACCCGAGCTTCGCGGCGCTGCGTGCGTCGCCGAAGTTCCAGTCGCTGCTCGCCGCCGCCAAGCTGCGCGCGCCGCCCAAGAAAGGGAGCCCTGGCCCATGACGCGCGTGAAACTCCTCTCGCCCCTTCTGTGTCTGCTGCTTCCCGCCTGCGCTTCCCATCCCCTTCCGCCGCCGCACTCCGCCGTCCCGCACGCCGCCCTCGAGCCGGCGCTGCCGGCGAGCCCCGACGTGCACGATCAAGTGATGGGCTGGGTGATCCTCTCCGACGGCGGCCGACTCCTTCGCGAGATTGCGCCGCCGGCGCAAAAGGGCCAGGACGCGCGCGCCCTGCAAGGCGAGCTGGCCGGATCGATCGGGATCAACCCCGGCCTCGCGCAGCTCATCGATCTCAAGCGGCCGGCGGCGATCGCGCTGCTCAATCCCGCGCTGCTGTCGTCGCAAGCGGTGCGGCCGTTCGTGGCGATGCTGCCGATCGTGAGCCGCGCCGACGTCGAGCGCTTCTTCGGAGGCGGCGCCGCCGCGGGCACGCAGATCGAGCATCACCCGTGGGGCCTGGCGGTGCCGGCGGGCGAGGGCAAGCTCTACATCGGCTTTCATCATGGCTACGCGCTGGTGGCCTGGCGGCCCGATCTGTTGCAGGCCGCCGAGCGGCTGCTCGAGCCCAAGCTCGCCGCGCGCGCCGAGGCGCCGATTCTCGTACACGTCAATCTCGACAACGTCGGGCAGAGCTTCGGGCCGCAGCTTCAGGCGGTGGTCGAGCGCTTCGCCCACGTCGCGTCGAGCGGCGGGCCGACCCGCGATCCGCAGGTGGCGTTCGCGATGCGCGGCGTCGAGCGGATGACCCGCCTGGTGCCGAGCCTGTCGGCGATCGAGCTGCTCGCCAACCTCGACTCGGGCGGGCTCACCTTCACCTTCCGTATGGACGGCAAGCGCGACGGCGCGTTCGCCGGCTTCGTCGCCCAGCAGAAACCGGGGCCGAGCTTCGGGCTCGATCTTCTGCCGCGCGACGCGGTGATGGTCTACTCGACGCACCAGAGCGCCGCCGGACGCGCCGCCGACGTCAACGCGATGGTCGCCTATCTCACCGACGCGGTGCCCGACCATCCCGCCGACGCGGCGCAGATCGATCGCTGGCGCCAGGCGCTCTCGGGCGCGAGCCGCGCCACCTCGGGCGAGCTCGCCTACGCGGTGTGGCCGGCGGCCGGCGGCGGGGTCGGGCTGGGCGGCGCCTATCGCCTCGTCGATCCGGGAATGGGACCGGCCGCGCTGCGCACCGCCTATGACGCGCTCTCCGGCCGCCTCGGCGCGCTGGTGGCGCGCGGGCTCGGGCTCGACGCCGCGAGCTTCGCCGATCGCTTCGTCGCCACCCGCCAGCCGGCGCGGCTCGCCGGCACCGACGTCGACGTGCTCGCGGTCAGTGTACGTTGGCCCGCCGGCTCCGCCTCTCAGCGTCGGGTGTTCGAGTCGCTGTTCGGCCCCAAGCTGATGATGGGCACCGCGTTCGTCGGCGATCGCGCGCTGTTCGCGATCGGCCCCGACTGGCAGGCGCGCCTGTCGACGATGATCGCGGCGGCGCGCGGCGAGAAGGCGGCCTCGGTCGGCGAAGAGCCGGCGTTCGCCGAGGCGATCGCCTGGCACCCGGGCGCGCGGGTTTCGATCTCCGCGCTCGACACCGCGCGGATGGCGCACCTGGCCGCGGCGCTCCTCGAAGAGTCGCGCGATCTCGATCCGGCGCAGCACGCCGCGGTGCAGGCGCTGCTCGAGCAGGTCGGCTCGGGCGCGATCGTCGCCACCACCAACGTGCAGGGCCACCGCTTCGAGCTGTCGACCCACGTGCCGGCGAGCGCGATCCGCGGCGCCGCGCGGCTGTCCGGCGCGCTCTGGCGGGTGGCGCTCTCGCCGCTGGTCAATCCGCCCACCCTGCCGCCCTTGCCCATTCCGCCGCCGAACGTGACCCCGTCGACCACTCCCGGCGGCGGCGTCGGCTCGCCGCTTTAGCTCGCGTGCTTGACCGTACGCTGAGGGCGGCGGAAGATCGTTTCATGCGCCTCCTCTTCGCCGGGCTCACCCTCGTCGCGGTCGGGCTGGCCGGCTGCGCGCACCAGAGCCCCGAGGCGCGCGCCGCCGAGCAGGCCCGCCGGCAAAAATGCGGCGCGATCGAAATCTATCCAAACGGCGTCACTCCGCCCCGACCGTTCCGCGTGCTCGGGCCGGTCTCCGCCGACTACGACGGCATCCCTTCGCATCGCGATCAGACGCTGCGCGATCGCGCCTGCGAGCTCGGCGCCGACGCGGTGATGGACGTGCGCGAGTCGAACCCACTCGCCAGCCAGTCGATCGGCGGCAACGAAGCGGCCGCGCAGTCCGAGGCCGACGGCACCGCGATCGCGTTCACCGACACCGCTGCGCCCGCGCCTGCCCCGGCGCCGTAGCGCCCGTCTGCTAGACTGCGAGCGGGATGTCGCTCGTCTGGTTCATCGTGCTCATCGGGGTGCTCATCACCATCCATGAGCTCGGGCACCTCGTCGCCGCGCGGCTGTTTCACATTCGCGTGCTCAAGCTCTCGATCGGTTTTGGCCCGGCGCTGGTGACGCTCCAGCGCGGCGGCACCGAGTACGCCATCGGCCTGGTGCCGCTCGGCGGTTACGTGCGGCTGCTCGGCGAAGATCGCGGCGAGCGGGTCCGTCCCGAGGAGCGCGCGCGCAGCTTTCACCATCGCCCCGCGTGGCAGAGGCTGGTGGTGATCCTCGCCGGCCCGCTCGCCAACCTGATCTTTCCGATCTTCATCTTCGCCCAGCTCTACGCGCGCCAATCGACGGTGCCCTCGGCGACGCTCGGCAGTGTGCTCGCCGGCCAGCCCGCCGCCGACGCCGATCTGCGCGCCGGCGATCGGGTGATCGCCATCGACGATCGTCCGGTGCGCACCTGGGACGACTTCAACCGCGTGGTCACCCACTCGCCCGATCGCGCGCTGCGCATCACCGTCGAGCGCGCCGGCTTCGAACAGCCGCTCACCAAGTACGTCACGCCGCGGGTGCACCTGCGCTACGACGCGTTCGGCGCGCGCGAGCGGGTGGGGCTGATCGGCGTCGCCCCCCATTTTCGCCTGCCGCAGGTGGGCGTCACCGACTCCGAGTGCGCCGCCTATCGCGCCGGCCTGCGCAGCTTCGACGTGATCACCTCGATCCAGGGCCGCCCCGTCGAGAACGTGGCCGATCTCGCGCCGCTTTTGCACCCGCGCTCGGGCGCGATGCTGCTCGTCACCTATCTTCGCCCGCAGCCGGCCGCGCTCGGGTTCGCGTCGGTGTCGCGCCTTGTACCAGGCTCGGCGATGATCGTGCCGCAGCCCTTGCCCGGCCAGACCGGCTGGCGCCCGCACTACGACACCGGGCTCCGGCCCGCGGATCTGTTCATCCACACCGTCGAGCCCGGCACTCCCGCCTCGCGCCTGGGCGGCATCGGGCTCCGGCCCGGCGACGTGCTCACCACCTTGGATGGCGTGCCGCTCACCTCGTGGGAGCTGTTTTCGCAGACGCTCGAAGAGGAGCCCGAGCGCATTCACACCCTCGGCTGGCGATCTTCGTCGGAGAGCGGCGCGGCCGCCCAAACGCACGAAGCGACCTTTCACCTCGAGCGCCGCCGCTCGCTCGACGAGTACCAGGCCGAAGGCACCTCGTGGGTGTTCGGCGCCGAGGGCGCGCGCGCGATCGCGCCGGTGCCCGAGGTCGTCACCGAGCCGCACCTCGCCTCTGCGCTCGCGCTCGCGGTCGGCCGCGCGATGACCGTCACCGCGACGCTGGTGCGGGTGCTCGGCCGCACGCTCGTCGGCAAGCTGCCGGCGACCTCGATCGGCGGGCCGATCCTCATTTATCAAGTCGCGGGCGTGGCGGCCGAGCACGGCCTCGAGCAGTTCCTGGTGATGGCGGCGCTGGTCTCGCTCAACCTCGGCCTGCTCAATCTCTTGCCGGTGCCGCTCCTCGACGGTGGGCAGGCGACGCTGCTGCTGTTCGAGGCGGCGCGGCGCCGGCCGGTCTCCGAGCGGGTCCGCACCCGCGCGGCCTACGTCGGAGTCGCGCTCCTGGTCGCGCTGTTGCTGCTCGCCTCGCGAAACGATCTCATGCGACACTTTTTGCCATGAAGCTCCTCGCCCTCGACACTTCCACGCTCATCGCCGGCGTCTGCGTGCTCATCGACGGACAGGTGGCCGCCGAGGCGCGCGAGCGGGTGACCACCCACTCGGAGCGGCTGATGGTGCTGGTCGACGGCGCGCTCCGCCAGGCGGGGCTCGCGCCGAGCGATCTCGACGCGGTGGCCTGCGGCGCCGGTCCCGGCTCGTTCACCGGTCTTCGCATCGGCCTCGCCACCGCCAAAGGGCTCTGCTACGCGCTCTCGCGTCCGCTGGTCTTGATCTCGTCTCTCGAAGCGCTCGCCGCCCGCGTCACCGACGGCCGGGTGGCCGCGGTGCTCGACGCCCACAAGAGCGAGGTCTACGCCGCGCTCTACGACGCGAAAGAGGGCGTGCTCAGCCCGCTCGGCGAGGAGTCGGTGCTCTCGCCGATCGCGCTCGCCTCGGTGCTCGCCGATCACGCGCCGCTCTTTGCCGTCGGTGACGGCCTTCTCCGCTATCCCGAGCTCCTGGTCGCGGGCGTCACCGCGCTCGAGGATGGCGCGCCCCGTCCCGCCGATCTCGCCCGGCTCGCGGCCGCGCGCCTCGGCCGCGGCGAAGTCACCGAGCTGGCCCACTCCGGCCCGCGTTACATCCGCGCCTCCGAGGCCGAAATCGCCAAGAGCAAGCAAGCAAAACCCGAGGGCTAGATCGTCTGGTCAGGCCTGGCCCGATCCGTTATCCTCTGATCGATGTGCGTGAAAACCGGGGAGGAATGATGTCCAAGCAGGTCGCTGCCGACATGAAATCGCACCTCGAGCAGTTGCGGGCCGAGCACGCCCGCCTGGAGCTGAGGCTGAGAGAGCTCGAACGTCACCTCTCGCTCAGCCCCGACGAGCAGATGGAGCGCGCCAACCTGAAGAAGGCCAAGCTCCAGCTCAAAGACGACATCCTGCACCTGGAGCACGCCAGCCCGTAAGAGGTGCCTATCTTCAGTTGGGATGCAGCTCACCGACGAACAGATCGAGCGTCTTCGGCAGAGCGGCATCCGCCTCGACGCCGACGGGCGCTTCTGGCACGAAGGCGCCGAGGTCACCCACGCCGGCCTGCGCGCGGCGCTGTGGCGCTGGCTCGATCGCAACCCCGACGGGCGCTGGGTCCTCAGGCTCGACGAGCGGCGCTTCGTCTATCTCGACGTCGAGGACGCGCCGTTCGTGGTGCGCTCGCTCAGGTGGGAGGGCGCGCGCGCGATCGCCCGCCTCTCGGACGACAGCGAGGAGCCGCTCGATCCGAAGACGGTGCGCCTGGCCAAAGACGGCAGCGCCCGCGCGATCGTCAAGGGCCGCTTCCCCGCGCGCCTCTCGACCGCGGCCTGGAACGCGCTCTCTTCGCACATCGTGGAAAAAAACGGCGAAGCGTTTCTCGACGCCGAAGGCGGTCCCTATCCGCTCGTCAGCGGGTGACGCCGGAGGCGCGCAGCGAATCGATCTCGGCCGCGCTCAGCCCCGCTTCGAGGAGAATCTCGGTCGAGTGCTGCCCGAGCGCCGGCGGCGCGTGATGTCCTTCGGCGCGCCCGAAGGGCGTGCGCACCTGGGTGAGCCCATCGAGCTCGAAGAACAGGCCGCGCGCGGCGTGCT
>JANWLJ010000307.1 GCA_025450955.1 Polyangium sp. (in: bacteria)
CCCGTCGCACACCAGCGTGGCGAGCTGGCTGTCCGGCGTGCACGAGGAGGCGCCGCATGGGGTGTCGGTTCCGGGAAACTGGCAGGAGCGCGCGCCGCTGCAGGTGCCGGCGCACGCGAGGTTGAGGTTGGGCGCGCCGCCGTCGCCGAAGCCACCGTCGCCAAGCCCGCCGTCGCCGACTCCGCCGTCGGGCGCAGCCGGTATCTTCGCGCCGCACTCTTGATCGGGATCGGTGTTGGCGGGGATCGGCGAGCAGGTGCCGGCGGTGCCGGGGAGGTTGCAGGCTTCGCAGGTGCCGGTGCAGGCGGTGTCGCAGCACACGCCGTCGACGCAGAACTGGCTGGCGCAGTCGGCGCCCATCGTGCACTTGTCGCCGTTGGCGAGCGCGCCGAGATCGGGCTGCGGGCCGAGACCGAGAGCGACCGTCGCGTCGACCGCTTTACCGTCGACGATCGCGACCTGCGCCGAGGCGCCGCTGGCGACGATCGATCGATCGCTCGCGAGGCCGTCGACCTCGAACACCAGCGAGCCGGCGTGCACGCCGGGAACATAGTGAATGTGGATCTCGCTCGAGGTCACTTTACTGACGTCGATCGAAGTCGCGTAGGTCTCGGCGCCGCTCACGTGGAGTGCGACCGAGACGATCTGCGCCCGCTTGTCGCTCGGGAGCTGATCGGTCTGCACGGTCAGGTTGACGCCGAAGCCGCTCGGCGCGCCGCCGCCGCAGCCGACCGCGAGCGTGCACAGCGCGAGCGAAACGAAGATGGTCTTCATGATTTTCCCCCTACCAATGAACCGACAGGGCCGCGGAGGTCGCGCCAGGGCCGACGTTCGGCAGGCTGGTCCACGGCCCGGGCTGGGTCTCGACCACCGCCACCGCGACCACCACCCCGACCACCACCACGCCGCCGATCGCGGTCCACAGCCACCACTTCGTGTAGAGCGGCGTCGGCCCTTCATCCTTCGTGGTCACCTGCGGCGCGGGCGCGGGCGCGACCGGCGCAGCGACGGGAGGAGGTTGCGCGGCGGTCTGTTGGCTGCCGGGCTCGACGGTGTTGGTCGGCGGCGCGGTCTTGGCCTGCTCGGCCGCCGCGATCGCTTCGTTGAGCTTGGCGATCTGCTCGCGCACCTGATCGGTGTTGCCCGCGTTCGGATAGAGCTGGAGATAATTTTTGTAAAGCACCAGCGCCTTCTGATTGTCGCCGGCGAGGCGCCACGACTGCGCCGCGTTGAACAGCAGCGCCGGATCCTGCTTGAGCTTGTAGGCCGACTGGTACTCCTGCGCCGCGTCGGCGAACTCGCCGACCGCGAAGTGCGCGGTGGCCGCTTTGTAGTGCGCCTTGGCCTCCGCCGCGTCATCGGCGCGCACCGGCGCCACCATCGCGAGCAGCAGTCCGACCGCCAGCATCGTCCTCATCGAGCGCCCCCGCAGAGAAAAATTCTGCGAGAGCTAGAGTACCATTTTCGTCGAGAGGAAGGAAGCGGCCGCGCGGAGGCGGCGCCGGCGATCAGGATGCTTTTTGAGTGTCGCGAACCAGCTCGGGGCGCTGGCGATTGACCACCACGTCTTTGGTGACCACGCACTCCTGCACGCCGGTGAGCGACGGGATCTCGTACATCACGTCGAGCATCACCTCTTCCACGATCGCGCGCAGCCCGCGCGCGCCCGACTTGCGACGGTGCGCCTCGGCGGCGATCGCGGTGAGCGCGTCCTCGGTGAAGCGCAGCTTGACGCCCTCGAGCTCGAACAGCCGCTGGTACTGCTTGGCGAGCGCGTTCTTCGGCTGCCACAGCACGCGGGTGAGCGCGTCGACGTCGAGCGCGTCGCAGGAGACGATGATCGGCAGCCGTCCCATGAACTCCGGGATCATGCCGTACTTGACGAGGTCCTCGGTGCGCGCGAGCGAGCGGAGCTGATCTTTGTCGTCGTGGCGCTCGGCCAGCTTGGCGCCGAAGCCGAGCCCGCGCTCGCCGACGCGGCGGCGCACGATGTCCTCGAGCCCGTTGAACGCGCCGGTGCAGATGAACAAAATATTGGTGGTGTCGATCTGGATCAGCTCCTGCTGCGGCCGGTTGCGCGCGCCGTCGGGAGTGATGGTGGCCTGCTTGCCCTCGAGGATCTTGAGCAGCGCCTGCTGCACGCCTTCGCCGGAGACGTCGCGGGTCACCGACGGGCCGCCGCCCTTGCGCGCGATCTTGTCGATCTCGTCGATGCAGACGATCCCGCGCGCCGCCTTCTCGACGTCGCCGCCGGCGTTGCGGAACAGCGACTTGATCACGCTCTCGACGTCTTCGCCGACGTAGCCCGCCTCGGTGAGGGTGGTGGCGTCGGCGATCGCGAACGGCACGTCGAGCTTCTTGGCGAGCGTCTGGGCGAGCAGCGTCTTGCCGCAGCCGGTCGGTCCGAGCAAAAGGATGTTGCCCTTGGAGACCTCGACCTCACCCGCCTTGCCGCCGTGGGCAGCGGCGCGCGCGGCCACTCGCTTGTAGTGGTTGTAGACCGCCACCGACATCGCCTTCTTGGCGCGCGGCTGGCCGATCACGTAGCGCTCGAGCTCGTCGGCGATCTCCTTCGGCCGGGGATATTTCGGACGCTCCTGCGCCTCTTCCTTGGCGATGATGTCGTTGCACAGGGCGACGCACTCATCACAGATGAACACGCGCGGACCCGAGATCAGCTTGCGGACCTCGCGCCGGCGCTTGCCACAGAAGGAGCAGTGGAAGTCGTCCATCGCTATTGATTCTTGCATGAAGGTTGGCCGGTGCCAACAGCGTTCGCGAAACTGCCGGGAAACAGAGTTGAAGTATAGTCCGCTCCGATGAAGGTCTTGCTCGTGACCCAGTCGCCCGACCGCGCCGCGAGCGAGCCCGAGTCGCCGGCGGCGGCGTTGCGCGATCTCGGCTGCGACGTGCGCGGGATCGGTTTCGACCTCGGTCTCGACGAGGACGACCTGGTCAAAGACCCGGTGCAGATCGTGGTGGTCGACGCGCGCGAGCGCCTGGAGACCGGCTACGCCTGTTTGAAAGCGCTGCGCGGGCTCGAGCCGCTCGCCGGCACGCCGGCGCTCATGTGCGTGACCGTGCAGCGGCTCTCCGGGCTCGATCACCGGGCCGCCGACGACTTCGTCCTGGTGCCGGTGGTGCCCGCCGAGCTCTACGCGCGGCTGCGCCAGCTCGATTGGCGCTTCGCCGCCTTCTCGGCCGAAGAGCGGATCAAGATCGGCGATCTCCACATCGACATCGCCGGCTATCAGGCCGAGCTGCGCGATCGCAAGCTCGAGCTCACCCATCAAGAGTTCGAGCTGCTCAAATTTCTCGCGCAGCATCGCGGCAAGGTGTGGACGCGCGAGCAGCTGCTCTCCAAAGTGTGGGGCTATAAATATTTCGGCGGCACGCGCACCGTCGACATCCACGTGCGGCGGCTGCGCGCCAAGATGGGCACGCCGGCCGATCAGATGATCGAGACGGTGCGCAACGTCGGCTACAAGATGCCCTGACGTCGTTACTGCGCGGCGGCGAAGTCGAGCGCGGCGCAGTGGGGCGCCTGGAAGTGGCCGTCGATGGTGATGTGGCTCGACTGAAAGTGCATCTGGCCGGTGACCATCCCGCCGGGCGCGACGTCGATTACGCCGCCGTCTGCGCCGAGGAAGCGATCGTCGACGGTGTCGAGCTCGGCCCAGCCGCTGCCGTCGGTGATCGGGCCGAGGTGCGGGCCGCCGCGAGCGAGGATGTAGCCGGAGCTGACTCCCGGCGCGCGCGCTTGAAACCCAAACGAGAGCGCGTCCAGGCTGCCGGTGACCGGCGCGTCGCAGTGGTACGCGGGGTCGATGAAGGTCACCGCCATTTGGGTCGCCGAGGTCTCGCCGCCTTCGGGCGGAGCGATGAAGATCGAGTACCAGGCTGAGAGCGGCGTCGGCGCTCCGCCATCGATGGTGATGAGCACGCCGTTTTGCGGCGCGGCGAGATCGAGCGGGGCGGCGAGATCGGCGGGCGCGACCTCGGGCGAGCAGCCGCCGAAAACGAGCGCGCCAACCGAGAGCAGTCCGAGCGCGTACCGCACGGGCGGACGATACCACGGTCGGCGCTTGACCTCGCGGCGCGTCAAATCTAAGCTGCGCGGGCAGTGCAAAAAGGTGGTTGACGATGCGCTTGCCTCGCCTGGTTTTGTGCGCGTTTCTCGTCGCTGGATGCAATTCCGGAAAGCCTGGCGCCGTGGGTGGCGGCGGGCCGCCGGTGGTCGACGGCAGCGGGCCGGTCGGCGGTTTGACCGACAGCGGTCCGTCGTCGCGCGACCTCGGCGCGCCGCGCACCCAGTTTCCGATCGATCACGTGATCATCATCGTCAAGGAGAACCACACCTTCGATAACTACTTCGGCAGCTTCCCCGGCGCCGAGGGCACCACCACCGCGCTCACCTCGACCGGAACCGTGTTGGCGGCGCGGCCGCCGGTTCAGCTCACCCGCGATCTCTGCCACTCGCACGACTGCGCGCTCGCCGACTGGAACCAGGGCAACATGAACCACTGGGATCTCGGCGATACCCGGAACGCGACCGACCAGCTCGCGTTTTCGCAGTACACCGAGGCCGACATCCCGAATTACTGGCAGTACGCGCGCAGCTTCACCCTCGCCGATCATTTTTTCTCGTCGATGCTCGGGCCCTCCTTTCCCGGCCACATGTTCGCGCTCGCGGCGCAGGCGGGCTGGGCGCTCGGCAATCCCTCGCAGCTCACGCCATGGGGCTGCGACGACGCGCAGGGCACCACCATCGACGTGCTCGATCACGGCACCTGCGCGGTGAAGTCGGTCTTTCCCTGTTTCAAGGTGCCGACGATCCCGGACGAGCTGCCGGCCAACGTGAGCTGGAAATTCTACGGCTCCAAGCTCCCGCCGCTCGTCGGTGAGGTGTGGTCGATGTACGACGGCATCGATCAGATCCGCAACGGGAGCGTGTGGCAGGATCACATCGTCGAGGAGACCCAGTTCGACAGCGACGTGAAAAACGGCACGCTGCCGAACGTCGTCTGGCTGGAGCCGCAGGATCTGAACAGCGAGCACGCGCCGTTCAACATCGGCTCGGGCGAGAACTGGACCGTCGGCCACATCAACACGGTGATGCAGAGCGCCTACTGGCCGCACGTGGCGATCCTCTTCACCTATGACGACTTTGGCGGCTGGTACGATCACGTCGCGCCGCCCCGGCAGTACGGCTGCGATGCGCAGCATCCCTACGGGCTCGGGTTCCGGCTGCCGGCGATCTTCATCTCGCCCTACGCGCGGCCGGGGTTCGTGATGAAGAGCGTGGCGCACCAGGGCTCGCTGGTGAAGTTCGTCGAGGCCATCTTCGGGCTGCCGTCGCTCCAGTCGATCGATCCGGCGGCGCAGGACGGGCCGGACACCAGCGATCTCACCGAGGCGTTCGACTGGAATCAGCCGCCGAATCCGCCGCTGGTGCTGCCGCTCCGCAATTGCCTCGGCCAGCGCTGAATCATTTAGAAGGTGGGAGATAGCTGGTCTGCTCGAGCGCGCAGCGGCCGAAGTCGGTGTCGGCCTCGAGACGGAGCAGCACGTGCGTTTGATCGTCTGCGAGCCAGAGCGAAAGATGGCGCAGCGGCCGGCCGGTCGGGCGGCCGGCGAGGTTGACCGGCGTCAGCTCGCCGTCGACGCGGATCGCCGCGCGCGAGACCGCGCCATCGCCGCTTCCGAGCCGCACCGTCTGGCCGCGATGCACGGTGAGGCGCACGCGCCAGAGCGCCAGCCCGTCGAGCACCAGCTCTTTTACGACCTGGCCGTCGGAGAGCGGCGCGGCGCGCAGTGCGAAGAGCGCGCTCAGCGGATCGCGCGCCACCTCGGGCAGGAGCCTCACCCCGTGGCCGCCGTTCTTCTGCGCCTTGACGTCGAGCTCGGCGCGCCGCCCCTCGAGCTTGGTGGAGACCCGCCGCTCGTGCACGCCGCGCTCGAGGCTCACCACCTCGACGGGAAAAAAGGTCGCCGC
>JANWLJ010000308.1 GCA_025450955.1 Polyangium sp. (in: bacteria)
CTGGGGTTGCAGCTGTAGCTTCCGCACGAGGTGGTGACCGGCAGCGAGCAGGTGCCCGAGCCGTCACAGGTCCGCGCGGTCACCACCGAGTCGCCCTGACAGCCGGCCGCCGCGCAGACGGTCCCCGAAGCCCACAGACGACAGGCGCCCGCGCCGTTGCAGGCGCCGTCGCGGCCGCAGCTCCCGCGCGTCTGCGCGGCGCATTGATTCAAAGGATCCTGGCCGGCCGTCACCGGCGAGCAGGTGCCCTCCTTGCCGGCGAGGTTGCACGCGAAGCACACGCCGCCGCACGCGCTGCCGCAGCACACGCCTTGCGCGCACTGGCCCGAGCCGCAGTCGCTGTTGCCGGCGCACGGCTGACCGTTGGCGCGCTTGCCGCACGAGCCGCTCTGGCACACCTGGCCGGTTTGGCACTGGCTGTTGTCGGTGCAGGTCATGTAGCAGGAGGTCGCGTCGGCGCAGACGTAGGGCGCGCACGGCGCGGTCGGCGGCGGCATCACGCAGGTGCCGTTGCCGTCGCAGGCGGGCGCGTAGGTGGCGACGTCATTGACGCAGGTCTGAGCGCCGCACGCGCTGCCGGCCGGCCAGAGCCGACAGGCGCCGGCGCCGTCGCAGGTGCCGTCGTGACCGCAGGTGGCGGGATCGTCCGCGGCGCACTGGTCGCGCGCGTCGAGGCCGGCGGGCTCGAGCACGCACTGCCCCTCGAGGCCGGGCACGTTGCACGCCTTGCAGAGGTTACCGGGATCGAGCGGATCGCACAGCTCGTCGCAGCAGAAGCCGTCGACGCAGAAGCCGCTGTCACACTGAGAGGCGCTGGCGCACGCCGCGCCGAGATTCCGCGATCCGCCGTCGCCGGCATCGAGCCGGCTCGCGTCGGCGGGCGCGGCGTCTGCGGCTGGGCGCGCATCGGCCGCGCCGTCGACGTTCGCCGCGCCGCCAGCGTCCAGCCCGGCCACCCCGAAGCGGCAGCCGGCCGAAAGCAGACAGGCGAGCGTGAAGATCCGCTGGGTCATCCAAGTTGGGCGAGCGCAGCACGGGACCGCTGCACGCCCTCTTGCCATCCTACCTCATCTGCGAGCGCATCGGCTTCCCGGAGCCAGGCCTTGGCATCGACCATCGGCATCGCCTTCGGATCGGCCAGGGTGATGAGCAGCTCGGCGGTGGAGCGCCGGTCTCCGAACCGCCGCATTTCGGTGGCCGCGGCCCGCCGGTGCTCGGCGGCGCGAGGGCCCTGACCGAGCGCGTGCTCGACGGCGCCGAGCAGGGTGTGGGCGCGGGCGCGGCCGAGCGCGGTGCCGATCCGCTCGGCGTGATGGAGCGCCTGCGATCCCGCCCGGCGCGCGCTCTCCGGATTGCCCGCCCGGAGCGCCAGCTCGGCGAGCGTGATCAGCATCCGCCAGATCGGCTCGGGCCCATCCTTGGCTTCCGGCCCTTCGCCGCCGGTGCACAGGAGCAGCCCCTCCCACAGCTCACGCTCGGCGCCTTGGAAATCGCCGAGCCGCTGCAGCACCTCGGCGAGATCGAGATAGAGATCGGCGAGCATCGCCGGATCGCCGCAGCCGAGCGCCGCCCCGACCGCTGCCATCAAGTGGTCGCGCGCGTGATCGAGGTTGTCCCAGCTCGACGCCAGCCGCGCCAGCCCGCGGCGCGCCTGCACCTCGGCCCAGCGATCCTGACGAGCGGAGGCGAGCGACAGCGCCTCGCGCAGGACGTGCTCCGACTGGACCACGTCGCCGCGGTACCTTTGCACCAGCCCGAGCTTGAGCGCGACCCGAATCTGCCGTCCTTCGTCGCCCCCGCCGTCGGCGAGCGCGGCGCGTCCGGAGTCGAGCGCGGCGCGAAACCAGCGCGCCGCCGCGTCGTCGTCGAACCCCTCGCGCGCGGCGTCGCCGGCCCGCTCGAGCAGCACCGTCTCGCCGCCGCCGGCGTGGAGCGCATGAAAACCGGTCACCACCGGATCGTCCCCGCGCTCGGAAAGCAGGGTGGCCAGCGCCTGGTGCAGCGCGCGCCGCCTCTCGGGATCGATCGCCTCGTAGATGCGCCGACGCACCGTCGGGGACGCGAGCGGCGCGCCGCCGTGGGCCGGCCCGGTCGTGAGCCAGCCGCGCAGCGCCAGCTCGGCCATCGCCCGTCCGGGATCGCCGACCTCGGCGGCGTGCGCCACGATCGCGATCGGCGCGTCGCCGCCCGCGACGCTGGCCGCCTCGACGAGACGCCGCCCCGGCTCGGAGAGCAGCTCGAGCCGCGCCTCGAGCGTCGCCTCGCGGGCGCCGTCGATGCGCCCGCGCAGCCACTCGTCGAGCGCCGCCGGCGAGCCGCCCATCGACTCGGCGAGCCCGGGCGGGAGACCGAGCTTTACCAGCGCGCCGCAGGCGAGCGCGTCGAGCGGCTGGAGCCGGAGCACCTCGACCTCGACCGCCACCGCTTCCGGATGCTCGGCGGTCGCCAGGACGGTGGCGTCGCCGGGCGAGGCGATGAGCTGGGTGAGCACGCGCCGCGACGGCGCATCGTAGCCGTCGACGTCCTCGAAGATCAGGCTCACCTGCGCGCGGCGGAGCGCGCCCAAGACCGCGGCCATGCACTCGCGCCGGCGCACGTCGAGCGGCAGCCCCGAGACCGCGCCGCCGAGCCCGAACAGCTCGCGCAGCCCGGGCCGATCTCCCGGATGCTTCGCCAGCACCCGCTCGAGGGTCTCGGCCGAGGGGCGCTCGCCCACCTCGAGGAGCCCGGCGAGCGCGCGCCGGAACGGATAGAGCGGCGTCGCCGCGCCCGACGGATCGGCGCCGACCGCCACCACCTTGCGGCCGCGGCCCTCCTCGCGCCTAGCCCACGCTTGAGCCACCGCGCTCTTGCCGACTCCCGGCTCCCCGATGAGGAGCAGCGCCTCGCGATCGAGCCCGCCCAGCCGATCGAGCACCTCGTCGCGCCCGGTGAGCGGAAGCGGCGGCTTGGGCAGCGGCCGTTTTTGCAGCGCGGCGATGTGATCGACCGCCGGCACCGGCACCAGCTGGGTCGGGCCGAGCGCGCTGTCGCGAGTGGCGGTATACGAGCCCGAGCCGCGCAAGACCGCGCCGCACTCGTGACAGAAGCGCGCCGTCGCCGGCAGCGGCGAGCCGCACTGCTTGCAGTGAGCCTCGGACAGCCCGCGCGTGGCGCCCTCGAGCGCGAGCCTCAGGTCGGCCGCCGAGCGATAGCGCTGCTCCTTCGATTTGGCGAGCGCCCGCAGGCACACCTGCTCGACCACCCTCGGCAGCTCGAGGTCGGGGCGGCGCGCGCGCGGCGGCTGGGGCGCCTGCTGCAAGTGAGCGGTGAGCACCTCGATCGCCGGCCCGCGCGACTCGAACGGGCGCGCGCCCACCAGCATCTCGTAGAGGATCACCCCGGCGGCGTAGACGTCCGAGCGGGCGTCGAGCTCCTCGCCGCGGATCTGCTCCGGGCTCATGTACTCCGGCGTGCCGCACACCGAGCCGCGCGAGGTCAGGTTGGGATCGGCCTCGCCGCGCAGCTTGGCGATCCCGAAGTCGAGCACCTTGACGTGCTCGCGCCCGGTTCGCAGCATCTCGACGAAGATGTTCTCCGGCTTGAAGTCGCGATGCACCACTCCGGCGGCGTGCGCCTCGTCGAGGGCGGAGAGCGCCTGGCCGAGAAGATCCGAGATCCGCCGCAGGGTGAGCCCGCCCTCCTCGATCACCCGGCCGAGCGTCCGCCCGCGCAGAAGCTCCATCGCGATGAACAGCGCGCCCGACTCGGACTGGCCGAAGTCGAGGATCTGGATCGTGTTCGGATGGCGCAGCCGGCTCGCCGCGCGCGCCTCGGTCTGAAAGCGCTTGGCGGTCTGCGGGTCCGAAGCGATGTCGGGGTTGAGCAGCTTGACCGCCACCTGCGAGTCGAGCGACAGGTGCTCGGCCCGGTAGACCCGCCCCATCGCGCCGACGCCGATCAGCTCCGAGAGATGATACTTCCCCGCTAGCGTGGTCCCGATATAGGGATCACCCTCCACCGCCTCCACCCGGCTGACATCGGTCCCGCAGGTCGGGCAATGTCGATGGCTTGCCAGGCACGCGGCCGCGCACCTTGGACACCGCTTCACGGGGATCGATATTAAACACAAATTTACCTGGTGGCGAGACTCTCCCTACGAGGGGTTTCCCCGCTTCCATACTTAATGGGGAGGTGTTGACAAAACCGAAGGGGGGGTGCTAGATCCCACCGCCTTCCGGGGTAACTCGTTTTTAATTGGGGCGTCGACAAGCGGTAAGTCACGGGGTTTTGGTCCCCGCATCCGTAGGTTCGAATCCTACCGCCCCAACTACTTCGGGAAGGGACGAAACGATGATCAAAGCGCTCACGATCTTCTCGGGCAACGCCAACCGCGATCTGTCGGAGTCGATCTGCAAGTGTGTCGAGGTTCGTCCGGGCGCGGCCGAGGTGACCACCTTCTCCGACGGGGAAATCTTCGTCGAGATCGGCGAGAACGTCCGCGGCGTGAACTGCTTCGTGGTCCAGCCGACCTGCGCGCCGGTGAATCAGAATTTGATGGAGCTCCTGGTGATGATCGACGCGCTCAAGCGCGCGTCGGCCGGCTCGATCGTCGCGATCATGCCCTACTTCGGCTACGCCCGGCAGGATCGCAAGGTCAAGCCGCGCACCCCGATCAGCGCCAAGCTGGTCGCCGACCTCATCACCGCCGCGGGCGCGGATCGGGTGGTGACGGTCGACCTGCACGCGGGGCAGATCCAGGGATTTTTCGACATCCCGGTCGATCACCTGTTCGCGATGCCGGTGATGATCGACTATTTGCGCCAGGCGCACGGCAAGGACTCGGTGTTGGTCTCGCCCGATGCCGGCGGCGTCGAGCGCGCGCGCGCCTACTCGAAGCGGCTCGGCGCGACCCTGGCGATCATCGACAAGCGGCGCGAGAAGGCAAACGTCTCCGAGGTGATGAACATCATCGGCGACGTCAAGGGCAAGGACGCGATCCTCATCGACGACATGATCGACACCGCCGGCACGCTGACCAACGCGGCGCGCGCGGTGATGGAGGCCGGCGCCCGCTCGGTGAGCGCCTGCGCCACCCACCCGGTGTTCTCCGGCCCGGCGATCCCGCGCATCGAGGCCTCGCCGCTCACCGAGGTGATCGTCACCGACACCATTCCGCTCGGCGAGCCCGCGCGCCAAAGCAAAAAGATCACCCAATTGTCGGTCGCCCGCCTGCTCGGCGAAGCGATCAAGCGCATCCACCACGGCGACTCCATCAGCAGCTTGTTCATCTAGCGTTTTAGAAAGGTCGAGGAAATGGACTTCGGAAAGCTCAGCGTCGAGTATCGTCCTGCCACCAAGAAGACCGCGGTCCGCCGCCTGCGCGCGACCGGGAAGATCCCGGCGGTGTGCTACGGCGCCGGGGCCGATCCGATGACCCTCGCGGTCGATCCGGCGGAGCTCGTCAAGGCGCTCGATCCGGTCAAGCGGACCAACACCGTCATCCAGCTCACCGTGACCGGCGCTCCGGGCGGCGATCAGGAGATCACGGTGATGGTGCGCGACTATCAGAAGGACGCGCTGCGCGGCCACTTGACCCACGCCGACTTCATCCGCGTGCAGCTCGACAAGGACGTGCACGCCACCGTCCAGATCGTGCTCACCGGCAAGGCCGAAGGCGTCAAGCTCGGCGGCATCATGCACCAGGTCATTCACAACCTGGAGATCGCCTGCAAGCCGAACCTCATCCCCACCAAGATCGAAGTGGACGTCACCAGCCTGAACATGGGTGAGGCGATTCACGTGCGCGATCTCAAGCTCGGCGAAGGCGTGCGCGCGCTCGCCGACGGTGGCACCTCGGTGTGCTCGGTGACCGCGCCGAAGGCCGAGAAGGTGGAAGCGGCGGCCGAGGCGGCTCCGGCGGAGGGCGCTGCGGCGGCTCCGGCCGAGGGCGCAGCGGCAGCTCCGGCAGCGGGCGCTGCAGGCGCCAAGCCGGGTGCGGCGGCTCCGGCTGCGGCTGGCGACCAGGGGAAGAAGGCCGGCGGCGAGAAGAAGAAGTAACTTCGCACCGTGGGGCTGATCGTGGGCCTCGGCAATCCTGGCCGGGAGTACGAACGGACTCGCCACAACATCGGGTTCATGGTGGTCGACGAGCTGGCGCGGCGATGGAGCCTCGGCAGCTTCAAATCGAAATTTGGAGGAGAGGTCGCACAAAAAGATCAGCTCGCGCTTTTCAAGCCGCTAGAGTTCATGAACCTCTCCGGGCCGCCGGTGGCGCGCACCGCGGGGTTCTACAAGATCGAGCCGCAGCAGATCGTGGTGATCCACGACGAGATCGATCTCGACTTCGGGCGGCTCAAGGTGAAGGTGGGCGGCGGGCATGGCGGGCATAACGGATTGCGCTCGCTCATCGAGCAGCTCGGCGCCTAGATCATCAGGGTGCGGTGCGGGGTCTGAAAGACGAATACCAAGGAGCAGGTCACCGGGCACGTGCTCGGCGGCTTCAGTAAAAGTGAGCAAAATGAAGTGCCGTTTATCGTCGGTGGAGCGGCCGACGCGGTGGAGCTGATCGTGAAAAAGGGCGTCACCGCGGCGATGAATCAGGTAAACACCGACAAACCTCGTTCCTGACCAAACGGTTCAGGGGCAAACCCGAGAGGAGAAACGAAACATGGCTCTATCGATGCGAGACGAGCCGGGCACCCAGCGGGAGTTCGAAACCATCTTCATCCTGCGCCCGGACACCAACCAGGACGGCATTCACGTCGTCAACACCCGCGTTCGGCAGGTGATCGAGCAGATGGGCGGACGGCTGCTCAAGCTCGACAACTGGGGCAAGCGCAAGCTCGCCTATGAAGTGAAGAAGCAGCTCAAGGGGATCTATCTCTACTGGCAGTACCTCGGCACGCCGGGCGTGGTCGAGGAGATCGAGCGCAACCTGCGCATGCTCGACACCGTGATCCGTTACTACACGGTGAAGATCGACGAGGACGTCGATCCGAACGTCAAGCCGCAGGCGGTCGACGAGGAGGCCTTCAACAAGGCCGCGACCACCGTTCCCGACGAGGAGGAGCTGGTGACCGGCGCCGCGCCGATGCCGCGCTTCGAGGAAGACGATCTCGACATCGACGACGACTTCCTGCCCGCGCTCGACAACGATCTCCCGATCAAGACAAAGGAATAAGAACATGGCGATGGAAATGGAAACCGAGCCGCGGGATCGCGACCGCAAGGGTGGCAAGGGCGGCGACAAGGCCAAGCAGGCGCGCAAGCGCGGCTTCGCGCGCCGCAAGGTGTGCCGCTTCTGCGCCGACAAGAACGTCGGCATCGACTACAAGGATCCGCAGACCCTGAAGTACTTCATCACCGACCGCGGCAAGATCATCCCGCGCCGGATTTCGGGGAACTGCGCCAAGCACCAGCGCAAGGTGGGCGTGGCGATCAAGCGCGCCCGCATGATCGCGCTGATGCCGTTCACCGTGACGGGAAAGTAGAGGGACGCCATGCAGGTCATCTTGAAAGAGGACGTCCACAACCTCGGCAAGTCGGGCGAGCTGGTGATCGTCAAGCCGGGCTATGGGCGCAACTACCTCATCCCGCAGGGGCTGGCGATGGTGGCCACCGCCGGCAACATCCAGCAGATCGAGCACGAGAAGAAGCTGATCGCGGCCAAGAACGCCAAGCTGTCGAAGGACGCGCAGGCGATGGCCGATCGGTTGGCGGCGATCGAGGTGCAGATCGAGCGGCAGGTCGGCGAGGAGGACAAGCTGTTCGGCTCGGTCACTTCGCGCGACGTCGAGGAGGCGCTCGCCGACAAGGGCGTCACCGTCGATCACCGGAAGCTGGTGCTCGCCGAGCCGATCAAGACCATCGGCTACCACACCGTCGAGGTGAAGCTCGGCGCCGGGGTGGTCGGCAAGGTCAAGGTCGTCGTCGTTCCCAAGCAGTAGCCCGCAGCACTTCCCCACTGCACTTTCAAGTCTGAAAATCGCGCGCGCGGCGGAGTAGCGTGCCGCCATGGTGTCCCATGCCAGCGACGCGCCGCCCCCCGTCTATGGCGTGAAGCGGCCGACGCCGCCGCACAGCCAGGAGGCCGAGGAGTCGGTCATCGGCGGCGTGCTGCTCCACTCGGCGACCTTCAACAAGGTGGTGGAGTTTCTCCAGCCCGACGACTTCTATCACCCGGCGCTGCGCGCGATCTACGAGGCGATGCTTGAGCTCGAGCGGGCGTCCAAGCCCATCGACATGCTCACCGTCGCCGAGCAGATGAAGTCGCTCGAGACGCTCGACAAGCTGCGCGCGTTCGGCTCCACCGACTTCCTCATCGAGCTCCAGGGCAAGGTCGTCACCGTCGAGAACATCGAGTATCACGCGCGGATCGTGCGCGGCAAGGCGACCGCGCGCCGGCTGGTGGCGGCGTGCACCGAGATCGCCGCCCGCGGCTACGGCGAGTACGGAGACGTCGACGAGTTCATCGACGGCGCCGAGCACGAGATCTTCGAGGTCGCGCAGCGCTCGCAGAAGAGCACCTTCGAGCCGATCAAGAAGATCTTGAAGGAGACCATCCAGGCGCTCGGCGCGCGCTACGAGCGCAAGCAGGCGATCACCGGCGTGCCGACCGGCTATCACAAGTTCGACGAGATGACCGCGGGCCTGCAGCCGGGCGATCTGGTGATCATCGCCGCGCGCCCCTCGATGGGAAAGACCGCGCTGGTGATGAACGCGGTGCAGAACGCGGCGGTGGCGCACAACGTGCCGGCGCTGGTCTTCTCGCTCGAGATGTCCAAGGTGTCGCTCGGCGAGCGGCTCCTGTGCGCGCAGGCGCGCGTCGACTCGGGGCGCCTCCGGCGCGGGATGCTCGACCAGCGCGACTGGGTCCTCATCACCAAGGCGGCGAGCGACATCGCCGAGGCGCCGATCTACATCGACGACTCGGGCTCGCCGACGCTGCTCGAGATCCGCGCCAAGTCCCGTCGGTGGCGCGCCGA
>JANWLJ010000309.1 GCA_025450955.1 Polyangium sp. (in: bacteria)
CGGACCGGCCGGCACCAACTTCGTGGTTTCGCCGGCGCCGGCGGCAAATCCTCTCAACGTGCTCGGCTGGCCCGGGTTCTGGCCGGAGATGGCGGAGCTCCAGTCGTTCGACCCGCGCATCATGCCGTCGGGAGGCGCCACCCGCGGCTGCACCTTCGCCGGCGGCTACGCGGCGGCTTCGATGGGAGTGCAGACCGTCGGCGACTACGAGTGCGGCTACAACTCGCTCAACCTCCTGTTCCGCGACGCGCAGGTGACCAAGGTGCTCGCACCCGATGCGCTCGGCTACGCGCTTTGGAAGCAGGGCCTGTGGGTCATCAACTATTGGCAGAGCCTGCACGACCTGGCCGGCAATGGGATCACTGCCGTCGCCGCCGCCGATCTCCCCAAGATCGGGCTGCCGGGCAACACCGTCGTCGGGCAGTACCCCGATCCGACCGATCCCACCGGCAAGCGCATGCTCACCGGCGTACCCGGAACCTACCTCGGCGACATTCCGCTCGAGGGGTTCCAGGGCCTGACCATGCTCGAGGAGATGGACAACAAGGCGGCCCTGCTCTTGGAAAAGCTGCTCACCCCCGACGGGGCGCAGCTCGGCGGCTTCGTCGGCGCCAAAGACGCGATCGACTACGACTACACGTCGCCGCTCCGCTGGTGGCCGTCGGAGATCGCGGTGCAGGAGACCGGCGATCCTCCGCCGGCCGGCAGCGCCTGGAAGTATTTTCCGCAGCCGACCGGCTACTCGATCATGACCCCCGCCTCGAGCTTGCAGGGCCTCACCGCCCTCGCCGGAGGCTTCGGCGAAGCCTTCGCGCTCACCGACTTCAACAACCCCGACGTCGGCGGGCAGCCGAGCTCGCGAGCGACCTTCGACGGAGATCCCTTCCCCGCCGACGATCAGCTGCCCGACGGCGAGGAGACGCTCCACGATCGCGCGCTGGCGATCATCAAGATCGCGATCATCGATGTCGACCGACTGCACTTCGATCCGGTCAACCGCGTGCTCGTCGACAGCGCCAGCGCCTCGGGCGGCGCGATCGCCCGCGGCACCACCGTCACCACCAGCGACGCGGCGTATGCGATCGTGGGGCTGCGCACCGCCTACCGCGCGATCGCCTCGACCCTCGCGCTCTACTCGAACGATACGCCCGACACCCAGCTGCTGCCCACGGCCCTCGACGCCGCGCCGTTCGGCGGTGCAGCGGCGCCGCTCGCCGCGCGCATCGTTCAGCTGGTCGCCGCCGAAGGCGACTTTCTGCTCGCGCACCTGGTCAGTCCGGCGGGCTCGGTCGCCAACTCCTACGACCTGGCCAAGCAGGCTGCCGATCCATCGCCGACCACCCTCGAGTCGGAGGCGGCGGCGATCCGCGGGCTCCTCGAGGCCTATCTCACGACCTCCGACGACAAGTACCGGGTGGCGGCGATGCGCATCTACGCCGATCTGTCGACGCGCTTCTGGATGGATGACGTGCGCGCCTACCGCACGGTCGCAGGCGTCAGCGATAACATCGTCTGGACACCGGCTGCCTACGGCGCGCTCACCGGCGCCTTGCGCCAGTACTGGAAGCTGGTGGCGTCGCGTCCGGGACAGGAGCGCGCCGCCAGCGAGCTGCTCGAGCGGTGGAAGCGCACCTTCAAGTTGGTGGTGAACGGTTGGGACGACGCCAACGCGGACGACAAGGTGCAGTACCCGTCCGAGTGCACCGGGGCCGGGTTGCAGATGGCCGAGCGGGCGCTGACGGGCGAGCTGTCGCGCCCCGCCGACGGGCCCGACCGCGATCACGACTGCGTCAAGGAGATCTCCTATGCCCAGCTGCCGGCGGCTCTGGCGGCGCAGATCGTGCTGAAGCGGAAGTAGCGATGAGGAAGACGATGCAGAGAGTGGTTCGCTGCCTGCCGATTGTATTGGTCGCCTGCGGTCAGGCCGCGCGCATACGCGAGCCGATGGTCTCGTCGACGATCGCGCTCACCAGCGACGACTCCGAGCTGTGGGTGGTCGATCAAGACGCCGACGCGGTGTCGCTCATCGACCCTTCGACCCGCGCGCTGATCGCGGAGATTCCGCTCGGACCCGCGCCGGCCGTCGATCCGGTGACCCGACGCTTCGAGCCGCGGGTCAAGCCGCGCGCCCTCACGATCCTGCCGGGTGATCGCAAGATCTACGTCGCGGGGCAGATCGCCAACGCGGTGCTGGTGCTCGACGCGCGCGCGCGCGCGGTGACCGCCACCATCCCGGTCGGCGACGAGCCCACGGCGGTGGTGGCGGCGCCCGATGGCAGCGCGGTCTACGCAGTCAGCCACGAGGGCGCCACGGTCTCGAAGATCGATCCGGCGACCGATCGGGTGGTGGCGACGCTGCCGGTCGGCCAGCACCCGTGGGGCGCCTCGGTGAGCTCCGACGGCAAGACGCTCTACGTATCGCAGTTCTTGCTGTCCCCGGGGCTGACCACCATCGACACCGCCACCTTCACGGTGAAGAACGTGCTGGTCCTTCAGGACCAACCCCCCGATCCCGGCTTCGACAAACGCATCCCGAACGGTCAACCGCGCGGCGTCTACGCGGCGGTGCCGCGGCCCGTGGGCGGCGAGGTGTGGCTGCCGCACCTGCTGCTCGCGACCCAGACCTCCGAGCCGGATCTCGACTTCGAGTCGACGGTGTTTCCCACCATCTCCACCGCGCTCGCCGACGGCTCCGCCGAAGGACCGCGGATCTTGTTCAAGCCGATCGATCCGCCGGGCGCGAGCGGCTCGTTCACCGACGTGGTGTCGGGCCCGCACGCGGTCGGCTTCACCCCGGACGGCAAGCTGGCGCTGGTGGCGGATTCACAGAGCGAAGACGTGCTGGTGCTCGACGGCGCCACCGGCGACGAGCTCGGTCTGGTGCGGCCGCTGCCGAGCACTTTTTTGGAAGGGATCGTCGTCGACCACGCCGGCCGGCACGCCTACGTGGAGGGGCGCAACAGCCACGACGTCACGGTGCTCGATCTCGATCCCACAAACCCGATCGCGCCCGCCGCGGTCGACGGCGCGCCGATCGAGCGGCTGACCCGCGATCCGATGCCGGCCGAGCTGCGACTCGGCCAGCGCCTCTTCTACAGCGCGAACTCAGCGGCCTTTCCGATCACCCGCAACTTCTGGGTCGCCTGCTCGACCTGCCACCTCGAGGGCGGCACCGACGCGGTCACCTGGCGCTTCTTCGTCGGGCCGCGCGACACGCCCTCGAACGCGGGCGGCCCGATCAACACCGGATTCCTCCTGCGACAGGCGCTGCGCTCGAGCGTCACCCAGTACGACACCACCATCGACCTCGAGCAGGGAGGCACGTTCCACCGCACCGATCTGTCGCAGCAACCCTGGCTGCAGGCGATCGCGGACTTCGTCAACTACGCCATCCCGTTCCCCCAAGATCCCTACCGCTCCAAAGACGGGACGCTCACCGCGTCGCAGAGCCACGGTCAGCAGCTGTTCGCTGTCCATTGCGCGACCTGTCACCCCGGCGCTTACTTCACCGACTCGGGTGCCGGCAATCCATCTCTCGATCCCAACGGCCCGATCCTCCTGCACGACATCGGCACCTGCGTCAAAAGCGGTCCGTTCAATGACCAGGCCGCCGCCGACGAGATGGGAGCGAGCAAGCTGCACACCGCCTGCGACTTCGACACGCCCACCCTGCGCGGCATCTTCGACACCGCGCCCTATTTCCACGACGGGAGCGCGGCCACCCTGCTCGACGTGTTGAACCGGCTGCCGGCCGCGGCGGGCCTCTCGATGCAGGACAAAGAGGACCTGGTCGCTTATCTCCAGACTCTCTGATCGAGGTCACACCCGCCCGCGTTGTCACGCTGACACAAAACCCGGGCGATCGCGTGTCGCTCGGGCCACACGACTCCGGCGCGGGAACTTCGGCGCGCCGTCGGTGTCCACCTAAGCGACCCGCTCGCTTTCGCTTTTCCGATTTGGTTTCGGCGAAAGAACTTTCGGCCTCCAACTTGCGTTGAATCGGATGCGGGTGACGAGGGGCGGTCCCGCTCGGACCGCCTCAAGGAGAGCTGCGATGCCGACGACCACGACTGCTGCGCCTGGCTCCACCAACTATTGCGCCTTCGCCGACGGGCCGCTGCTCGAGGCGGTGCTGGCGCGCGACGAGGAGGCGTGGAACGAGCTCATCCGCCGCTACCGCGCGCTGATGTTTCGCTGCATCACCAAGGTCGCCTCGAAATACGACGCGGTCCTGTCGAACGAGGACGCCAACGAGATCTTCGGCGACATGTGCTGCAACCTGCTCCGCGACAACATGCACAAGCTGCGGGCCTACGATCCGACCCGCGGCGCCAAGCTCGGCTCGTGGCTCGGGCTGCTCGCGATCAACACCGCGTACGACTACCTGCGCCAGACCTCGAGGCGGCCGCTCCTCGACAAGCTGGAGCGCGCGCCCGATCGCGCCGAGGCGGGACCGAGCGCGCTCGACCGGCTGCTCGAGAAGGAGCGCTGGGGCTATCTGAATCATCTGCTCGCCGACTTCAGCGACAAAGACCGACGGTTCGTCGAGCTCTACTACGGCCACGGGCTTCAGCCCGAAGAGGTGGCGGCGGCGATGGGAATTTCGGTCAAGACCGTCTATTCGAAAAAGAACAAGCTGCGCTGCAAGCTGCTCGCGATCGCCGAGAGCGAGCGCGCGCTCGAGCCGCGCCGCAACGCGGCCAGAAAAGCTCGGTCAACCGAGCTTTTTTACGGCGTGTCGCAGACTTTGGAGACCGCGCCCTCGTCGCGACAGACGTAGCCTTCGGGGCCGCGGCAGCCGTCGGTGGCGCTATCGGTGCTCAGGCACTTGCGCTTGCACGCGCCCATCGCGCAGACCGCGTCGGTCGGGCAGTCGCCGTCTTTGGCGCAGGTCTTGGTGCAGTAGCCGCCGGGCGCGGTCGGGGTGCAGGTGTACGGGCTGGTGCCGCAGTCGCCGTCTGCGCCGCAGTGCGAGCCGATCGGGAGAAATTGGGTGTTGCCGGGCGAGCTGCAGCCGCTCGATCCGACGGGACCGAAGATGCCGAGGGCCGCGAGGGCGAGAGCAACGACCAGGATGCGCATCGACGGCAAACGTATCATCGGCGCGGGTCAGCGACTAGTTTTCGGCACCGCGCTGGTGGGAGTCTCGGGCGCCGCGCTCTGCACCCGCACGTCTTTGGGACGGACGAGATCGGTCGGCGCCTGACCCTTTTGGATGGGCTGGCCGTGGAAGGTGGTCGGCAGCGCGATCGGTTTGCCGTCGAGATCGAAGCCGGGCGGCGGCGGCGGCGGATAGCCTTTTTTGAGCGGCCCGCCGGTGTCGCTCGCCTTGACCCCGGGCGGCACCGCCCACGGGATGTCCTTGAGCGGCTGATCGCGCGCGACCTCGTACATGTAGCGCGCCCACATCGGCACGCTGAGCATGAACGACGCGTCCTTGAAGCCGAGCTGACGCTGATACGTGTCGTCGCCGATCCAGGCGGTGGTCATCCAGCGCGAGGTGTAGCCGACGAACCAGACGTCCGAGGTGTGGCTCGAGGTGCCGGTCTTGCCGGCCG
>JANWLJ010000310.1 GCA_025450955.1 Polyangium sp. (in: bacteria)
GGCGCCAACTACACGGTAAAGCCCGGCCAGATCGTCGACGTCTTGCCGCACTTCTTCGCAACCCACGGCACCGTCGAGAAGCTGGTTCCCGCGTTTCATTCGAACGTTCTCGACGACGACCGTGAGGTTTGGGCCTATCTGCCGCCAAGCTACGACGAGAACACCGAGGCGCGCTACCCGGTGGTCTACATGCACGACGGGCAGAACCTGTTCGACCCGGCGCTCGCCTTCGGCGGCAACGAGTGGAAGGTCGACGAGACGCTCGACGGCGCGGCCGAGGGCGACGGCGCGATCCGCGAGCTGATCGTGATCGGCCCGGAGAACGACGCCAACCGCATCTACGAGTACACGCCCACCACCGACCCGACCACGCCGGGCGGCGGCGGCGCCGATCTCTACCTGCGCATGCTGGTCGAGGAGCTCAAGCCGCAGGTCGACGCGATGCTGCGCACCCAGCCCGGCTCTCAGACCACCGGCATCGTCGGCTCGTCGCTCGGCGGCCTGCTCGCCGCCTACGCCGGCGTCACCCGTCCCGACACCTTCGGTCTCGTCGGCGCGATGTCGCCCTCGACCTGGTGGAACAGCAACTGGATCCTCGGCGACGTCGGCACGATGACCACGCCGCGCCCGGCGCGCGTCTACGTCGACTGCGGCCAGCCCGACGACGACTACGTCGACGCCACCCAGCTGGTCGCCGCCTACCTCGGGCGCGGCTACGTCGAGGGCGCCGATTTTCAGCACGTCTATCAGCTGAACGCGCAGCACAACGAGGTTTACTGGGCCGAGCGCCTCCCCGGCGCGCTGGCCTTCCTGTTCGGCCCGCGTTAAAACCCGAGGCCATGGGCCTCAAGCTGACGTGCGGGATCTTGGCGCTGGCGATCGCGAGCGCCGCGCAGGCGAAGCCGGCCGATTCGGGCGACGCGCGGTTCGAGGCGCTGGTCGCCGACTACTACCAAGAATATCCGGCGGCGCATCCGACCGCGGCCACCGAGCTCGGCCTGCACGAGCACGACGGCGATCTCGAAGACGTCTCGCAAGCCGGGATCGCCCGTGAGGTGAAACGCCTTCGCGGCTGGGCGGCGCGCTTCGCCGCCGTCCGAGCCCGCGCGCTTTCGCCGTATCAGCAAAACGATCTCGCGTTCGAGCGGACCGCGATCGCGTCGCAGCTCGTCGAGCTCACCGAAGTCAAAAGCTGGCAGCGGCTGCCCGACTACTACCCCGACCTCGCCTCGCGCAGCGTCTACGTGCTCATTCAGCGCGACTTCGCGCCTGCCGCGGCGCGGATGAAATCGGCGATCGCGCGCGAGCAAAAGATCCCGGCGGTGATCGCCGCGGGCAAACGCAACCTCGGCGCGGTCGCGCCGGTCGCCGTCGACATCGCGCTCGACGAGGTGGACGGCATCATCGACTTTTTCCAAAAGGACGTGCCGCTCGCGTTCGCCTCGGTGAAGGATCCGAAGCTCGACGCCGCGCTCGGCCAGTCGACCGCCGAGGTCACTCGCGCGCTCGCCGACTACCGCGACTTTCTCAAAAAAGATCTGAAGCCGCGCGCGCACGGCTCGTTCACGATCGGTGAAAAGGCGTTTCGCGACAAGCTGCGCGCCGACGAGATGATCGACGTGCCGCCGGCCGCGCTGCTCGCCCGCGGCGAGGCCGAGCTGCATCGACTGCAAGCCGAGTTCAAGAAGACCGCCGCCCTGATCGATCCGCACGCCAGCTTCGCCGACGTCCAGCACCTGGTGCAAAAGGATCACGACAGCGCCGATCACCTGCTCGCCGACACCCAAGCGCGCCTGGCCGGGCTGCGCCAATTCATCGTCGAGCACCACCTCGTCACCATCCCGTCGGCGAGCCTGCCCAAAGTCGAGGAGACTCCGCCGTTCATGCGCGCCACCACCTTCGCGTCGATGGACACGCCGGGCCCGTTCGAGAAGCGCGCCACCCAGGCCTACTACAACGTCACGCTGCCGGAGAAGAGCTGGCCCGCGTCGCAGATCGAGGACTTCATGCGCGGCGCCTTCAACCGCCCGCTCATCGACGTGGTGTCGATTCACGAGGCGTTCCCCGGCCACTACGTGCAGTTCCTTTGGGTGCCGAAGGTGCCCGGCCTGGTGCGCAAGTTCGAAGGCGTCTCGACCAACATCGAGGGCTGGGCCCACTACTGCGAGCAGATGATGCTCGACGAGGGTTACGGCGGAAACGATCCGCGCCTACGCTTGAGCCAGCTTCAGGACGCGCTGCTCCGGGCCGCGCGCTACGTGGTCGGCATTCGCCTGCACACCCGCGGCATGACCCTGGCCCAGGCCGAAGACTTCTTTGAGCGCGAAGGTTATCAGTCGCGCAAGGTCGCCGAGATGGAGACCCGCCGCGGCACCGAAGATCCCACGTACCTCTACTACACCCTCGGCAAGCTCGAGATCCTCCAGCTCCGCGCCGACTACCGCAAAAAGCTCGGCCCCGCCTTCACCCTCGAAAAATTCCACGACGCCTTCCTCGCCCAAGGCCCCCTCCCCCTCCCCCTCCTCCGCCAAGCGCTCCTCGGAGGGTCACTCTCCGGGGTGCCAACTCATAAACCTGATTGATCAATTTCGGGCGGTTGCCCTTTTTCCGGATTCTCCCCGCCCGCCGCGCGCAAACCGCAATAGATCGCCAGCGACGGGACGCCGCGGCTCGAAGGGCTGTCGGGTGAGCAAGAGACGAAAATCGAAAAAGGGAAAAAAGGCAGTTAGGCGAAATTGAATAGGGAAATCGGATATCTGAATATCCGGAGAGTGACCCTCAGCGCTTGAAGGCGTCGGAGGGGAGGCCTTTGTTGATGGAGACCTTGTCGTATTTGATGTCGATCTTCTGGCCGTCGGCCTCGTGGACGACGTGGTGCGGGATGGCCAGGCCCGCGGCCGGCTTGTAGTCGGCGAGCAAGTCGCGCGCCTCTTTGCCGTCCTCGGTGTAGACCACCTGCGCGATGAGGTGGGTCTTGGGATCGAGCAGCAGCTTGGACGCGTCCCCGTCGGGGGCGACGATCTTGAGCACGTCGTACTTCGCGCCGCCCACCGTCTCGGCCGGCAGCTCGGCGACCTTGGCGCCCGGCGCGCTCGCGTGCAGGAGGATGAAGTTGGGATCGCGCCACAGCCCCGCCTTCATCGACGCGCTCGCCTGCGCCGGCAGGTCACGCACCTGCCCGGCGATCTTCATGAACGCCTTGCCGTCCGAGAACACCTGCGAGATGGTCTGCGGCCCGACCGAGATGTCCTGCCGCGCCGCCCGATCGCCCAGATAATATTCGGTGACGCTGATCGGCAGGTTCTGCCCCTGCATGGTCATCGTGCCGCTGCCGCTCATCGCCAGGTCCTTCACCTTGGCGAGCGCCTGCGCGCCGCCTTTGGCCTTGAGCGCCTCGGCGAGCAGCGACTGTCCCTTTTGCGACTCGGCCGGCGAGACGGTCGCGCTCGCCTTCCGCTCCGCCGCGATCGCGTCGCGCTCGGCCTTGCTCACCGGCTCGGTGTAGGAGACGACCTCGAGCGGGCCGACCACGTCGAGCTTGGCCTTGGCCAGCATCGGCTTGATCTGATCCGCCTTGCCGACGATCACCAGCGCGGTCGGGTGCAGGTGCGCCGACGCGGCGGCGATCGCCTGCTTGAGCGTGACCGCCTTGAGCCCCGCCGGATATTTTTCGACGAAATTCGCCGGCAGCCCGTCGAGCTCGGCGATGAGCAGCGAGCGCGCCACGTCGCCGCCGGTCTCGAGCTTGAGCCCGTTGCCGCCGATCAGGTTGCCCTTGGCCGCGTCGAGCTCCGAGGCGGTCGGTCCCGCCTTCTGCATCTTTTCGATCTCGCCCATCACCAGCGCCAAGGTCGAGCCGGTCTCCTCGGTGCGAGTGAAGGTGCTGGCGGTAAACGGCCCCGGGTCGCGGCCGGCGTCGAAGCTCGAGCGCGCGCCGTAGGTCTTGCCGCCCTCGGAGCGCACCACCTTCATCAGCCGCGACGAGAAGGCGCCGCCGCCGAGCGCGTAGTTCATCAGCCGCACCGCGAAGTAGTCGGGCGACGAGTGCGCGATGCCCGGGCCCATCACGGTGATCGCCGACTGGGTCGCGTCCGGCTTGTCGACGATCCGCACGTGCAGCCCGGAAGCGACCGGCAGCGCGCGCTTGCTCTCGGCCGGCACCGGGTGCTTCTTCCACGGCCCGAACCACTTCTTGAGCGCGCTGCGCAGCTTGGCGCTGTCGACGTCACCCGAGATCGCCACCACGGTGTTGTTCGGCGCGTACCAGCTATCGTGGAACGCGACCAGCTGCGCGCGATCGATCGCGCCGATCGAGTGCTTGGAGGCGGGACGGCCGCGCGGATCTTCATCGCCGTAGAAGAGGTTCGCGCCGTGCTCGGAGGCGAGCGCCTCGGGCGAATCCTTCGCGCCCTCGACGCCGGCCATCATCTGATCGCGAATCTCCCCCATCTCCCCCTCGGGGAAGGTCGGGTGCTCCACCACGTCGGAGACGAGGTCGAGGCAGAGGTCGAGATCTTTGGCGCGCGCGTGGCAATTGACCAGGCTGCCGTCGTCCTCGGCCGATGCGTTGAGCTCGCCGCCGACGAAGTCGATCGCCTGCGCGATCTGATCCGAGGTGCGCTTGACCGTCCCCTTGCGCAGCATGCTCGCGGTGAACTGGGCCAGGCCGCTCTTGTCGAGCGGATTGGCGGTGTCGCCGGCGCCGCGCACGAGCAGGCTCACGTCGATCGCCGGCACCTGATGGCGCGGCACCACGATCACCGACATTCCGTTCGGCAGCTTGTAGCGCTCGACCCGCCCGAGGTTGACCTTGGTGCTCGGCTTGATCACCGGCGCGACGAACAGATCTTTTTTGTTCGCCCACGGATCGGGCGTCGCCGGCGCCGGCGCCTTGGCCTCGGTCACTGCCGGCTTGGCCGCCGCATTTTGCGGCGCCGCCTTGGCGGCCGGCTTTGCATTCGCCTTCGCCGTCGTTTTTGCCGAGGGCGCCGCCGCGCACGGAAGCGAGAGGAGCAGCGACGACACCATCACCAGCGAGCGCTTCATTTCGCACCTCGTTTGGCCGCGCCGGGTGCGGCGGGCTGCAGGGTCACCATGCTGTAGTTGCTCATCACCAGATACTTCTGCGCCACCCGCTGCACGTCGGCGGCGGTCACTGCGTCGTACTTGGCCGGGGCGGTGTACGCGTGCAAGGGATCGTGCGCGACCACGCCGTCGACGCCGATCTGGGTCGCGATCTCGGCGACCCGCTCGCGGCGGAACACCGCTTGCGCCGCCAGCTGGTTCTTCGCCTTGAGCAGCTCCACCGCGTCGACCGGCTGGGTCGAGACCCGCTTGATCTCGTCGAGGAGACCGGTGGTCACCTTGGCCGCCGAGCCGGGCGGCAGGTAGGCCGCGAAGGTGAGAAACAGCCCCGGGTCCTCGTGGTCGAAGACGAACCCGCCGGCGAACACCGCCGACTTGTCCTTGCGCACCAGCCGCTGATACATCCGCGACGACTCGCCGCCCGAGAGAATCTGCTGCAGCACCTGAAGCGCGTAGATGTCCTCGTTCGCCCCGTCGGGGATGTGATACGCGCCGATCACCACCGGGAGCTGCACCGGCATCGACAGCGTGGCGGCGCGCTCCTTGGTCTGGGGCGGCTCGGGCTCGAGCGCCGCCGGACGCTGCGGCACCGGCCCGCGCTCGAGCGGCGCGAAGTATTTCTCGGCCAGCTTCTTCACGTTCGCTTCGGTGGTGTCGCCGACGACGATCAAGGTCGCGTTGTTCGGCCGATAGTACATGTCGTAAAACTTCTGGCAGTCGGCCGGCGTCACCGTGTCGAGCATCTTCTTTTCGCCGATCGGCGACTGGCGATAGGGGTGCACCGTGTAGGCGAGGTGCAGCACCTTGTCGAGCGCCTTCTGAATCGGATTGTTCTCGAGGCGCAGCCGCAGCTCCTCTTTGACCACCTCACGCTCGGAGTCGACCGTCTTCTGGATGAGGAGCAGGTGGCGCATCCGCTCGGCCTCGAGCTTGAGCGTGAAGTCGAGCGCGGCCGGCGGAATGGTGTCGTGATAGCCGGTCAAATCGTCCATGGTGAACGCGTTCTCGTTGCCGCCCACCGAATCGATGAAGCGCGCGTGCTCCTCGGGCGGCACGTGGGTCGAGCCTTTGAACATCATGTGCTCGAACATGTGCGCGATGCCGCGCTTGCTCGCCGGCTCGTCCTTGCCGCCCGCGTGATAAAAGACCTGAACCGTGACCACCGGCGCCTTGTGATCGGCGACGTAGATCACCTTCAATCCATTCTTCAGCTCCCACTGCTTTACCGGCGGAACCGGCGCCTTCTTCGCGGCCGGCGCGGCCTGCACCGTCGTCGCCAGGGCGAGCGGCGCCAAGAGAGTCATGAGCACGAGGGTCAGTTTGCGCATGGCGGGGACTTTCATCCGCCTTTGCGCCGGAATCAAGGGAATCTCGTTACGTATATCGGATTACGCGCTACGGGCAGCCGTTCGTGATCGCGAGCGTGTACGGCGAGGTCGCGCCGTTTTTGCCGTCGACGACGAAGTAGTAGCTCTTGGTCGGATCGGCGGTGAAGGTGACCGACTCGTCGGCGGTGCCGGTGTTCGACGACGCGGCCACGCAGGTCGCGCTGGGATCGCAGATTCCGCTCGCGCCCTGCTCGATGACCAGGAGATCGAGATCGGCCTTGAGCCCGATCATCTTCACCGTGTACGGCCCCGCGCCCGTCGGTGTGAACGCGTGCGCGAACTCCGGCCCGGTGAGCCCGGTCAACGCCGGGCTGCACTGCCAGGTCGAGACGTCGCTGGTCGCGCCGCTCGCGTCGTTGCGGTTCGAGGTGCTCTGCGACGTGCACGACAGGCTGGCGAGGCCGTCCTGGCAGGTGGCCGCGCCGCACGAGGTCGACGCGAGCTTGATGTGGTAATTGCCGACCGCGCCGCTCTTTCCGTCGACGGCGATGTAGTACGTGCTCGAAGGATCGGCGGGGAAGGTGACCGACTCGGAGGTGGTGCCGCTATTGGTCGACGACTGCACGCAGGCGGACGCGGCATCGCAGCTGTACGACGAGGCGTCTTTGGTGACGATCAGGTCGAGGTCGGCGGTGAGCCCGTCGAGGGTGACCGTGTACGATCCCGCCGTGGTGGGCGTAAACGGATAGACCACCTCGGGCCCGGTGGTGTTCGCGTCGCAGGCCCAGTTGTCGACCGCGTTCTTCGAGCGGGTCGCGTCGTTGTTCGACCGGGTATCCTCGAGATAGCTGCACGAGAGCGTGTTCGCGCCGTTATAGCAGTCGGGCGCCGGGCAGGAGGCCGAGCGCATTTTGAGCGAGTAGGGCGAGACCGCGCCGTTCTTTCCGTCGACCGCGATGTAATAGTACTTGGTCGAGTCGGCCATGAACGACACCGTCTCATTGGCGGTTCCGGCGGTGATCCCCTGGGCGACGCAGGCGGCGGTCGGATCGCAGCTCGTCGAGCC
>JANWLJ010000311.1 GCA_025450955.1 Polyangium sp. (in: bacteria)
GATCGCTGCCGATGCTGATCGATCGACTGCGCGCGGGCGATCCGGAGGCGCGCGCGCGGCTGGCCGAGGCGCTGCAAGCGGGCTTCGCGCTCGGGCAGGGCAGGGTGGAGGTGTTCGTCGAAGGGCATGAGGCGCCGCTGCGCTTCGACGAGGGCTTCAACTGCTCGCGCTGCGGGCGCGCGCGCAAGGCGCCCGAGCCGCCGCTGTTCTCGTTCAACTCGCCGCTCGGCGCGTGCGAGACCTGCCAGGGCTTCGGCCGGGTGATCGGGATCGATCTCGACAAGGTGATCCCCGACGCGCGAAAGACGCTCGCCGAGGGCGCGATCGCGCTCTTTCAAACGCCGTCGAATCGCGAGTGCCAGGAAGATCTCGAGAAGATCAATCGCCGCGAAAAGCGGGTGCGCCTCGACGTGCCGTGGCGCGCGCTCGACGAGGAGGAGCGCCGCTGGGTGCTCGACGGCGATCCCGGCTACAAGCCCGGCGGCTGGAAAAAAGGGCAGTGGTACGGCGTGCGCGGCCTTTTCCGCTATCTCGAGTCGAAGAAATACAAGATGCACGTGCGGGTGCTGCTCGCCCGCTATCGCGGCTACGATCCGTGCGTCGCCTGCGGCGGCACCCGGCTGCGTCCGGAGGCGCGCGCGGTCAAGCTCGGCGCTCACGACATCGCCGAGCTCGAGGCGCTGCCCGTCTCCGAGCTGAGGCAGGTGATCGCCGCGCTCGAGAGCGCGCTGCCGAAGCAGGCGCGCGCGGTGGCGCAGCCGCTGGTGTTCGAGATCGAATCGCGGCTCGGCTATCTCGACGAGGTCGGGCTCGGCTATCTCTCGCTCGGCCGGCCGGCGCGCACGCTCTCGGGAGGCGAGGCGCAAAGGATCGCGCTCGCCTCCGCGCTTGGCGCCCAGCTCACCGGCACGCTCTATGTTCTCGACGAGCCGTCGATCGGGCTCCACCCGCGCGACTCGTATCGGCTGGTGCGAGTCCTGCGCAAGCTCACCGGCCGCGGCAACACGGTGGTGGTGGTCGAGCACGATCCCGAGATCATGCGCGAGGCCGATCACCTGATCGATCTCGGGCCGGGCGCGGGCGCGCGCGGCGGCGAGGTGGTGTTCGCCGGAAGTTATGCGGCGCTGCTCGGCGATCCCGCGTCGGTGACCGGCGCCTTTTTGCGCGGGCGGCAAAGACGTCCGGCGCAGCTGTCGGAGTCGCGGGCGACGGCCGAGGGCGAAATCGTTTTGCGCGGCGCGCGCGCTCACAATCTGAAAAACCTCGACGTCGCGATTCCGGTCGGGCGCTTCACCTGCTTGACCGGCGTGTCGGGCTCGGGCAAATCGACGCTGCTCGTCGACGTGCTCTATGCCCATGCGCTGCGCGAGCGCGGCGAGCCGGTCGATTTCGTCGGCGCCTGCGATCAGGTGAGCGGGCTCGATCGCTTCGGCGCGGTGGTGCTCGTCGACCAGGCGCCGATCGGCCGCTCCTCACGCTCGAACCCGCTCACCTATCTGAAGGCGATGGACGAGCTGCGGCAGCGCTTCGCGCGCACGACGGCCGCCGAGCGGCTCGGGCTCGCCGCCGGTGCGTTTTCCTTCAACGTCGCCGGCGGCCGCTGCGAGGCTTGCCAGGGCCAGGGCACCGTCACGCTCGAGATGCACTTTCTCGCCGACGTGACCGTCACCTGCGACGCGTGCGACGGGCGCCGCTTCACCGAGAAGGTGCTCGGCGTAAAGTGGCACGGGCTGTCGATCCTCGACTGTTTGGCGCTCACCGTCGACGAGGCGCTCGATCGCTTCGCGCTCCTCGAAGGCGCCGAGAAGCTGTGCGCGCGGCTCGAGCCGTTTCAGGAGGTCGGGCTCGGCTATCTCCAGCTCGGCCAATCGACCGCGACCCTCTCGGGCGGCGAGTCGCAGCGCCTCAAGCTGGCCGCGCATCTTTCACCACGGGCAACGAAGTCGAGCGCGCCGTCGCTGTTTCTGTTCGACGAGCCGACCACCGGCCTTCACGGCGCGGACGTCGAGGTGCTGCTCTCGGCGCTCGGTCGGCTGCTGTCGGCCGGCCACACCGTGGTGGCGATCGAGCACAACCTCGACTTCATCCGCCGCGCCGACTGGCTCATCGATCTCGGCCCCGAGGGCGGAAGCGGCGGCGGCGAGGTGGTGGCGGTCGGCACGCCCGACGAGCTGGCCGCCGCGCGCGCGTCGCACACCGGCCGCGCGCTCGCGGACATGGTCGGTCGCGGCCGCCGTCGGGGCTGAGGGTCCGGAACGGCGTTTTCCCCGCTCGAACGGCGTTTTCCCCGTTCTGGGGACCGCCGCTCAGCCGAGCCAGTGGCTGGCGTGCGCGAGCGGCCAGTCGGGATCTTCGAGCGGACGGCGCGCCTCGCGGGCGGCGATCACGTAGTCGCGCAGCATCCGCAAGTGTCGCGTCGCCGCCGCCACCAGCCGAATGCCGCTGGTGCGGATCGCGCCGCTCGCGCCGGCGCCGGGCGGCGCGCGCCAGAGCTGGTCGAAGCAGATCTCTCCCTTCGCCCAGACGATCTCGTCGGCGTCCGGCAGCTCGAACTCGAGCTGAACGATCCGACTCTCGGCGCGTCCTCGGAGTGGGCGCTGGAGCTTGAGCCCGCTCTCGGAGAGATCGACGATCAAGCCATACTGCTCGCGATCGGCGACCACCTCGCTGCACAGGGTCTCGACGGGAACTCGGGCCAGCGTGCGGGATGAATGGGCCATGTAGGGAATGGTACGACCCGGCCGCGCCGCGCGCAAAAAATCGCTAAAACGCGATCAGCCAGACCAGCGCGATCACCACCAGCAGCGCGCCGAGCACCGCGAACGCGAGATAGAGCGGCGGAAGGTTGCCGAGCGATCGCACCCCGCTCGGGGCGGTGTCGCCGAGCGCCGCATCGTGGCTGAGCGCGGGCACGCCCTCGGGCACGGTGTCGCGGCCGAGCGGCGGATTGGGCGTCGCCGGAACGGTCGGATCGATTGCGGCCGCGGCGGCGAGCTGATCGACCTCGGCGAGCGGAGTGCGGCCCGAGTCTTCGCCGAGCGGCGGCAATTCGTCGATCGAGGTCTTCTCGTCGGAGTCGGCGCGCGCCGCGTAGCCGGCCGCGCGCTCGGCGTTGACCGCCTCGACCGCCACCGCCGAGACCAACGCCGGATTTTGACCGCCGAGCTCGCCGCGCTCGGCCTGCATGAGCAGCCGGCGCTGCTCGTCCATCTCGCGCGCGAAGGTCTTCTCGACGAACTTTTCCAGGTCGCTGCGGCTGCCGCGCAGCCCGGCCTTGTGCATCGCCAGATCGAGCGCGTCCTGCATCTCGCTCGCGCTCTCGAAACGATCTTCGGGCCGCTTGGCGAGCGCGCGCAAGATCACCGTCTCGATCCCGGCATCGATCTTCGGGTTGAGCGTGCGCGGCCCCGGCACCTCGGCGCGGGTGATCGCCTCGAAGGTTTGATAGCTGTTCTGCCGTTTGAACAGGCGGCGCGCGGTGGCCAGCTCGAAGAGGACAATGCCGAGCGCGAACACGTCGGAGCGGCGATCGAGCGGCAGGCCGAGGCACTGCTCGGGCGACATATACGCGCTCTTGCCCTTGACCAGCCCGGCGCGGGTTTGGGTGGTGCGTCCTTCGGCCTTGGCGATCCCGAAGTCGAGCACCTTGACCAGCCCCTCGAACGTGAGGATGAGATTTTGCGGCGAGACGTCGCGATGGATGATCCCGAGCGGCGTCCCGTCGGGCTGGGCGCGCTCGTGGGCGTGGTGAAGACCGGCGCACGCCTGCGCCACCACCCCGCAGGCGACCTCTTGCGGCACGTCGCCGAGCCGCTGGGTCGCGCGCTTGCCGACCTGCGCCACCGACAGCCCAGCCACGTACTCCATCGCCATGAAGTACTTGCCCTCGACCTGGCCGAGCTCGAGCACCTGCACCACGTTGGTGTGCGAGAGCCGCGCGTTGATGCGCGCCTCGTCGAGGAACATCTCGATGTATTCGGGATTGACGGTGAGCTGATCGAGGAGGCGCTTGATCACCACCAGCTTCTCGAAGCCGGCGGCGCCCGAGACGCGAGCGAGCCAAATCTCGGCCATGCCGCCCGTCGCCAACAGCGCGAGCAGATCGTACTTGCCAAACCGGGTGGGCCCGCCGCCCATCGGCGAAGGTCGCCTCGAACGAGGCTAGACCTCCATGATCTCCGCTTCCTTTTTCGCCACGATCTCATCGGCCTTGGCCACGCCGCGATCGATGGCGTCCTGCACCTTCTTCAGGCCCTGCTTCTCGTCGTCCTCGGAGATGTCGCCGCCCTTCATCGCCTCTTTGAGCAGATCGTTGGCGTCGCGGCGCAGGTTGCGGATCGCGACCCGGCCGTCTTCGCCCATGCGCTTGACCACCCGAGTCAGCTCCTTGCGGCGCTCCTCGGTGAGCGCCGGGATCGGGATGCGCACCAATTCTCCGTCGGAGGAGGGATTGACGCCGAGCTCGGCCTTGCGCACCGCCTCTTCGATCGCGCCGCACAGCTTCTTCTCCCACGGCTTGATCACGATCAGCCGCGCGTCGGGGGTCGAGCAGGAGGCGACCTGGTTGAGCGGCGTGGGCGTGCCGTAGTAGTCGACGCGCACGCCGTCGATGAGCGAGAGGTTGGCGCGGCCGGTGCGCACTTTGGCGAGCTCTTTTTTGAGCGCCTCGTGCGCCTTGCCGATCCCGGCTTCCAGATCTTTTACGATGTCGTTCACCATGGCCTTGACTCCTCGTCCGTGACCAGCGTGCCGATCGATTCGCCCTCCACGACCCGTCGGATATTACCGCGGGAGCGCAGATCGAACACCACGATCGCCAGCTTGTTGTCGCGGCACAGCGAGATTGCCGTCGAGTCCATCACCTTCAGGTTGCGCTGCAGGACCTCGATGTAGGTGAGGCGGTGGAACTTCTTGGCCTCGGGGTGCTTGACCGGATCCATGTCGTAGACGCCGTCGACCTTGGTGGCCTTGAGCAGCACCTCGGCGTGGATCTCCATCGCCCGGAGCGAGGCCGCGGTGTCGGTGGTGAAGTAGGGGTTGCCGGTGCCGGCGGCGAAGATCACCACCCGTCCCTTTTCGAGGTGGCGCATCGCCCGCCGCCGGATGTAGGGCTCGCACAATTCGCGCATCTCGATCGCCGAGAGCACCCGGGTATTGACGTTGATGCGCTCGAGCGCGTCCTGCAGCGCGAGCGAGTTCATCACCGTCGCCATCATCCCCATGTAATCGGCCGAAGCGCGATCCATGCCGTGCGCCGAGGCGGCCAGACCGCGGAAGATGTTGCCGCCGCCGATCACCACCGACACCTCGCAGCCGAGCGAACGCACCTCGGCGATCTCGGAGGCGATGCCCTCGAGCGTGTGGGGATCGATGCCGAAGCCGGCGTCGCCCACCAGGGCTTCGCCGGACAGCTTGAGCAGGATTCGCTTGAACCGGGGCGTCACTACTGGAGCGGGATCTCCCACGCGAGCCTCCGGACCGCGAGCGCGGTCAGCGATCTTGGTTGCTACGGTTTGCTACAGGCCGGCCTGCTTGGCGACCTCGGCGGCGAAGTCGTCCTTCTTCTTCTCGAGCCCTTCGCCGAGCTCCCAGCGGACGAACCGGCGGATCTTCACGTTCTCGCCGATCTTGGAAATCAGATCGGTGAGCAGCGCGCCGATGGTCTTCTTGCCCTCGGAGTCGCGCACCCAGACCTGGTCGAGCAGGCAGACGTCCTTCTTCCACTTGGCGAGCTGGCCCTCGACGACTTTCGGGATCATCGCCTCGGGAATGACCTTCAGCTTCTCGCCCGGGACCTGCTTCGGATTGCGCGCCGCCTCGACGCGGATCTCGCGCTCTTTTTCGATCGCGATCGGATCGATCTCGGTCTCCGAGACATAGAGCGGCACCGGCGAGGCGCCGGCGATGTGCATCGCGACGTCCTTGACGAACATCTTGAAGTCGTCGGTGCGGGCGACGAAGTCGGTCTCGCAGTTGACCTCGAGCAGCACCCCGACCCGGCCGTTGTGGATGTACGAAGTGATCGCGCCTTCGGTGGCGATCCGCCCGCCCTTTTTGGCGGCGGCGGCGAGGCCCTTTTTGCGCAAATACTCGGCGGCCTTTTCGGTGTCGCCGTCGGTCTCGGTGAGCGCCTTCTTGCAATCGGACATGCCGGCGCCGGTGCGCTCGCGCAGATCCTTGATCATGCCAGCGTTGATATCGGCCATGTGAACCTCTCTAAAAAGTGGTGCGAAGCGGCGGGGCGCAGGCCCCCGCCGCGCGGGTTTTTAGTTGTGCTTCTCGGTGTCCGGAGTCGCCGCCGCCTCGGGCTCGGGGCGCGGGCCGTGGCGGCGCGAGGCGATCTCGACCTTGGGACCGTCGCCGCCCGACGAGACCCGGATGGTCTCCTGCTTCTCCTCGCCTTCGTCGCGGCGATCGCGCGCCGAGACCGCGCGCTCCTTGCCGATGCGCGCGCCGGTCAAGCAGGCGTCCGCGACCTTGCCGGTAAACAGCTTGATCGCGCGGATGGCGTCGTCATTTCCAGGGATCACGTAGTCGATGAGGTCCGGGTCGCAGTTGGTGTCGGTGATCGCGACGATCGGGATCTCAAGCTTGCGCGCCTCTTCGACGGCGATGTGCTCCTTTTTCGGATCGATCACGAACACCGCGCCCGGCAGGCCGCCCATGTTCTTGATCCCGCCGAGCGTCTTTTCGAGCTTCATGCGCTCGCGCTCGAGCTGGAGCACCTCCTTCTTATTGAGGCGCTCGAAGGTGCCGTCCTCGGCCATCTTCTCGATCGTGCGCAGCCGCTCGATCGAGCCCTTGACCGTCTTGAAGTTGGTGAGGGTGCCGCCGAGCCAGCGGTTGGTGACGAAAAACATCCCGGAACGGCGGGCCTCTTCCTGAATCACGTCCTGCGCCTGCTTCTTGGTGCCGACGAACAGGATCGGATCGCCGCCAGCGACGGTGTCGACGACGAACTTGTAGGCGCGGTTGAACAGCTTGACCGTGTGCTGCAGGTCGATGATGTGGATGCCGTTGCGGGCGCCGAAGATGAACGGGCGCATCTTCGGGTTCCAGCGCTTGGTCTGGTGGCCGAAGTGCACGCCCGCTTCGAGAAGCTGGCGCATGGTGATCGGAAGCTCGCCCTGCTGCTGCA
>JANWLJ010000312.1 GCA_025450955.1 Polyangium sp. (in: bacteria)
GTAGCAGGCGTGCACCTGCGGCAGGTGCGCCTTGACCACGAAGCGCACGCCGTCGGCGTCGATCGATGCCGCGGCCTCGCGCTTGAGCTCGTCGTCGGTGGGCTCGGCCGGCGCGGCGAGCGGCGCGGCGGTGATCTCGGCAGGGGGGGCGGGCGCGGGGCGCTGAGCCGCGACCTCGACCGGCGCGGGCGCTTTCGGCTGGGCGCGGGAGTCGGTGGTGACCACCTTCATCGGCAGCCCGGTGCGATCGTGACGCGCGCGAACCCGGCCAACGCGCGGGTGCTTGGCGCGGGTGGTGACGGTGAGCGCCGCCAATCGGTGCGGCGCGGGCGCTGGGCGCGCGGGACGGAGCGCGGATGGCGCCGACGCGGTCTCGGTCGCGCCGGCTCTCGGGCCGGGCAAGAGCGCAGGCGCGGACGACGGCTTCGGCGCGGGCGCGACCGCGGCTTTGACGGTGGGCGGCAGCGCCTGGCGTCGCACCAGAAAAAAGGCGCCGGCCGCGGCGGTGAAGCCCACGGCGACGAGCGCGAGCGCGAGCGGCACCCGGCCCGAGCGCACCGCGCGCAAAAGCGCGCTGTCGGTCTCGACCGGGCCGCTCACCGTCGGCGCGCGCGAGGACGAAGCGGCGGCGGCAGGCCCCGGCTTCGCCGGATTTTTCGCGGCCGATTTCTCGGCAGCGCGACGGTTTCGACCGAGGGCCGCGACCCGCAGCAGGCTCGGGGTCGGCGCCAGATGGCGGGTCGGCTCTTCGCCGCCGGGCAAGGACGCCGCCTGCGATTCGCCTTCGGCGCGAGGCGGCGCTCGCCAGCCCTCGATCCGCCGGCCGCACGCCGCGCAGAAGGTGGCCGCCTCCGGTAATGACGCCTGGCAGTGCGGGCAGCGCGCCATCGGTTGCGAGATCGTACCACGTTAATGTTACGATGGGAGCGGCATGAACCAGATCCTCGACCACGTGCTCGGCGCCGCCCGGCAGCTCGGCGCCTCCGACGTCCACCTCAAGGCCGGGCTCCCGCCGGTGTTCCGCATCAAGGGCGATCTTCGCACCCTGCGCGACACGCCGCCGCTCACCGCCGAGGTGATCGGCACCTTCGCGGTCAATCTGATGAACGACCGCCAGCGCGAGCAGTTCGAAAAACACCACGACGCCGATCTGTCGTACGGCACGCCCGACGGGGTGCGCTACCGCGTCAACGTATTCCGCCAGCGCGGGCAGACCGGGATGGTGCTGCGCATCATTCCGCCCGACGTGCCGAGCTTCGAGCAGCTCAACCTGCCCGAGACGGTGCAGCGGCTGTGCGCCGAGGAGCGCGGGCTGGTCCTGGTCACCGGAATCACCGGCTCGGGCAAGTCGACCACCCTGGCGGCGATGATCGACGCGATCAACCGCGCGCGCGCCGCGCACATCATCACCGTCGAGGATCCGATCGAGTTTCTGCACAAAGATCGGCGCAGCGTGGTGAACCAGCGCGAGATCGGCTTCGACGCCGAGAGCTTCGCCCAGGCACTGCGCGCGGCGCTGCGCCAGGATCCCGACGTGATCCTGGTCGGCGAGATGCGCGACCAGGAGACCATCGAGACCGCGCTGCACGCGTCGGAGACCGGCCACCTGGTGATGTCGACCCTGCACACCCTCGACGCAGTGGAGACGGTCAACCGCATCATCGGCATGTTCCCGCCGCACCAGCAGCAGCAGATCCGGATCGCGCTGTCGTCGGTGCTCAAGGGGGTCATCTCGCAGCGGCTGGTGCCGCGCGCCGACGGCAAGGGGATGGTGCCGGCGGTCGAGATCCTGGTGATGACCCAGCGCATCCGCGAGCTGATCGAAGATCCCAAGCGCACCCGCGAGGTGCGCGACGCGATCGCGGGCGGGCGCAACCCGTACGGGATGATGACCTTCGATCAGTGCCTGACCGATCTCGTGCACCGGCGGCTCATCACCTACGAGACCGCGCTCGCCTCGTCGACCACGCCGGATGATTTCGCGCTCTACTTTCGCGGGGTGTCGAAGTCGTCGGAGCAGGTGGGGCCGGGGCAGGCGCAGCCAGCGCAGGCGGTGGTGGCGCGCATCGCGCCGCAGCCGGCGCAGCCGCAAAAATCCGGGCCGGCCGACGAGCCGGCGCTCGAGCTCGATCGTCCGGGCAGGAGGTAGCCATCCGACCTGCGGCCTTCCGTCGAGCGCGCCTCGTCCTCGTATCTTTCGCAGCCGCCGTCGCGCTCGCCGCGAGCTTGCCCGCCCGCGCCGCCGCGCGTCCGCTGATCGCGGTGGTGCCGTTCAGCGGGCCGCAGGCCAAGGCCGCCGAGGCGGAGGTGGTGCGGGCGCTGCGCACGCGCGCGCGGCTGGTGCCGGCCTCGCGCTGGAAGGCGTCGTCGCGCAAGCTGTTCGCGCCGTCGCACTCGGCCGAGGACATCTCCGCGGTCGCCGAAGACGTGGGCGCGGTGCTGGTGATCACCGGCGCGGTCAAGCGCGACGGCCGTCGCTGGCAGCTCGCGGTCACCGTCCACGACGGCCAGACCGGCCGCGGCCGCGACCGGCTGAAGTATCCGCTCAAAGGGCCGCGCGTCGAGCGGCGCACCTTGAACCTGCTCGGGGTCGAGGTGCAGGCGGCGTTCGTCCACGCGCTCAGCGCCGCCGGCCCGACGGCGAGCGCGCCCGAAGAGACGCCGCAGCCCAAAGCGCAGCCGAAAGTGGCGACCATCGAGGACGACAGCGGCGACGATCAGCCGGCCAAGACCGAAGACAAGCCGGAGGCGCCGCCGCTCGGCGCTGCGCCGGCAGAAAAGCCGGCGGAAAATAGTTCGGCGTCCGTTCCGCTCGAGCGGCCGGAGTGGGCGCCCTACTTCGAGGTCTCGGCGGGCGGATTGATCTCGGCGCGGAGCTGGGATTTCCAACCGACCACCCTGCCCCGCTTTCACACGCCGGGCGTGGTCCCCGGGGTGCAGGTCGACCTGACGCTCTACCCGCTCGCGTTTCTCTGGGACCGCACCGCCGGGGTGTTCTCGACGCTCGGGCTCGGCGCCACCCTCGACAAACCGATTTGGGGACCGGCCACCGGCCCCGATCCGAGCGACGCGACCAAGTACGGCACCAGCGAGCTGCGCGTCGAAGGCGGGCTCAGGTGGCGCTTCGTCCTCTATAAACCGCTGCCGCGGCCGGAGCTGGTGGTCGAGGCGGGCGGCGGGCTGCACCAGTTCGCGATCGCCAAGCGGGTCGATCCGGTGACGATGAACCCGGTCGACGTCGGCCCGCCCGACGTCGGCTACGCCTACGTCTCGCTCGGCGGAAGGCTGCGGCTGCACTTTGCCAGGTGGGCGCTCATCTGGGCCGGCTTTCACTACGACCTCGTCACCACCGCCGGGCCGGCCACCACCTCCGACGAGTACGGACCGGCGCGCACCTACGGCCTGCGCGTCGAGGGCGGGCTCACCTTCCGGGTGTGGCGCGGGCTCGAGATCCTCGCCAGCGGCTTCTATGAGCGCTTCCAGCTCACCTTCCGCGGATCGGATCCGCCGCCCGCCCTGCCGGGGATGGGCAACCTCGCCGAGAGCGCGCTCGATCAATACTTCGGCGGCGCGCTCAGCGTCGGCTACGAGTACTGACCCGCCTCGTGCTATAGACGCGGGCATGACGTCCGCGGAAATTCGCAAGAGCTTTCTCGACTATTTCCAGAAGCAGGGACACGAGGTGGTGCGCTCCTCGCCGCTGGTGCCGCAAAACGATCCGACGCTGCTGTTCACCAACGCCGGGATGGTGCAGTTCAAGGACGTGTTCACCGGGCGCGAGGTGCGGCCCTACCGGCGCGCCACCTCGTCGCAGAAGTGCGTGCGCGCGGGCGGCAAGCACAACGACCTCGAGAACGTCGGGCGCACCGCGCGGCACCACACCTTCTTCGAGATGCTCGGCAACTTCTCGATGGGCGACTACTTCAAGGAGGGCGCGATCGCGTTCGCCTGGCAGTGGCTCACCGAGTCGCTCGGGCTCGATCCCAAGCGGATGGTGATCACCGTGTTCGGCGGCGAGCCGTCGCTTCAGCTTGGTCCTGACGACGAGGCGCGCGCGCTGTGGCGCAAGGTGAGCGGCTACGGCGACGACCGCATCTTCGGGCTCGGGATGAAAGACAACTTCTGGATGATGGGCGACACCGGGCCGCAGGGGCCGTGCTCGGAGATCCATTATTACGTCGGCGCGGGCGCGCCCGATCCGTCGACCTTCGGCGAAGAGCCGGCGCCCGACGGGACCGGCTGGATGGAGATCTGGAATCTGGTCTTCATGCAGTTCCAAAAGACTTCGAAGGACGCGCCGCTCAGTCCATTGCCGAAGCCCTCGATCGACACCGGCGCGGGGCTCGAGCGGGTGGCGGCGGTGGTGCAAGGCGTGAGGTCGAACTACGACACCGATCTCGTGCGGCCGCTCGTCGAGGCGGCAGGGCGAATGGCCAAGAAGCGCTACGGCGCGACCATGAGCGACGACGACGTCTCGATGCGGGTGCTCGCCGATCACGCGCGCGCCTCGGCGTTCTTGATCGCCGACGGGGTGATGCCGTCGAACGAAGGGCGCGGCTACGTGCTCCGGCGCATCATGCGGCGCGCGATCCGGCACGGGGTCCGGCTCGGGCTCGCCGAGGGGGAGTTCGGGCTGCTCTGCCAGAACGTGGTGAGCGCGATGGGCGGTCACTTCACCGAGCTCAAAGAGGCGCAAGGGCTGATCGCGCGCGCGGTCGACGCCGAGGATCTCGGATTTCGCCGCACGCTCGATCGCGGGATGAAGCTCCTCGACGAGGAGGTGGCCCGTCGCGAGCGCGGTCAGGCGCTGCCGGGCGAGGTGGTGTTCAAGCTCTACGACACCTACGGCTTTCCCGCCGACCTGACGCGGGTGATCGCCGAGGAGCGCGGCTTTACCGTCGATGAAGAGGGGTTCGAGCGCGAGATGGGAAAGCAGCGCGCGCGCTCCGAGGAGTTCGGCGGCTCGGGCGAAGAGGCGGTCTCGGACGTCTACAAGCTGAAGGAGCGCGAGCTCGGCGCGACCCAATTTCTCGGCTACGAGACGACGTCCGCGAGTGGGAGGATTTTGTGGATCTCGGGCGGTGAGCGCTTCGATCTGATCGCCGACCAGACGCCGTTTTACGGCGAGTCGGGCGGGCAGGTCGGCGACACCGGTAAAATCGAGAGCGATCGCTTTTCGGCCGAGGTGCTCGACACCCACAAGACGCCGGGCGGGCTCATCATCCATCAGTGCAAGCTCGTGCGCGGGCGGCCCGAGCCGGGCGAGAGCGCCACATTCACCGTCGACGTCGAGCGGCGCGACGCGATTCGCGCCAACCACTCGGCGACCCATCTTCTGCACCTCGCGCTCAAAGAGGTGCTCGGCGATCACGTGGCGCAGAAGGGCTCGCTCGTCGGGCCGGACAAGCTGCGCTTCGACTTTTCGCATTTTCAGCCGATGACCGAGGAGGAGAAGCGGCGGGTCGAGGAGCTGGTCAACAGCGAGATCCGTCACAACGCCGACTCGGTGATCGACGTGAAGTCGTTCGACGAGGCCAAGCGCTCGGGCGCGGTCGCGCTGTTCGGCGAAAAATATGGCGACGTGGTGCGGGTGATGCGGATCGGGCGCCGCTCGGTCGAGCTGTGCGGCGGCACCCACGTCCGGCGCGCGGGCGACATCGGGCTGTTCAAGATCACCGGCGAGGTCGGGATCGCGCAGGGCGTCCGGCGCATCGAGGCGGTGACCGGCCGGGGCGCGCTCGACTACGTGCAGAAGCTCGAGGACGAGCTCGGCCGCGCCGCCGAGCGCACCCGCGCGCCGCTGTTTCAGGTCGCGTCGCAGGTCGAGCGCCTGCAAAAAGATCTCAAGGAGCGCGATCGGCGCATCGAGGAGCTGCAGCGCAAGCTGGCGTCTGGGGGCGGTCGCGATCTGCTGGCGGGCGCGCGCGAGATCGCGGGCATGAAGGTGCTCTCGTCGCGCACCGACGTCGCCGATCCGAAGGCGCTGCGCGAGGTCGCCGATCAGCTCCGCGCGAAAATCGGAAGCGGCGTGGTGGTCCTCGGCGGCGCCGGCGACGGCAAGGTGTCGCTGGTCGCGGCGGTCTCCGCCGATCTGGTGGGCCGGGTGCACGCCGGAAAGATCATCGGCGAGGTGGCCCGGCTCGTCGGTGGCAAGGGCGGCGGCAAGCCCGATCTCGCCCAGGGCGGCGGCACCGACGCGGCCAAGCTCGACGAGGCGCTGGAAGCGGTATACGGCCTCATCCGCTGACTGATATAATGCCAGCGTGGCGGGTCAGGACAATCGCAGCGGCGAGCGGGCAACCACGTCGATGCGGATCAAGCTCAAGTATCCCGACATCGACACGTTCATCCAAAAGTACGCGGTGAACATCTCGCGCGGCGGGATCTTCATCGCCACCAAGCAGCCCACGCCCGTCGGCACCAACGTGCGGTTCGAGTTCCTGCTCGCCAACGCCGAGGGCACCTCGGTGATCCGCGGCGAGGGGCAGGTGCAGTGGACCCGCGAGTACGATCCCGAGGCGCCGACGCGAGCGCACGGGATGGGGGTCAAGTTCACCCGGCTCGACAGCGACAGCCAGGCGCTGGTCGAGCGCGCGCTCGCGTGGCGGGCGGCGCAGTCGGCGGAGGTCGGGACCAAGCGCAGCGACTCGACGGGAATCTCGGTCGCGCAGGCGCTGCCGGCGGGCGCGACGCCCGAGCCGATGGCGCTGCCGGTGACGCCGACCCCGTCGCCGCTCCAGAGCGCGCCGGCCGAGGTGCCGATCGAGCGGGCGCGGCCCGAGCACACCCGCCGGGTCACCATCGACGATCCGCCGCCCAAGCACGATCCGCCTGGCGAAGACGAAGAGACGCTCGCCGGGCGGCCGCGCGACGTGGTGACCCGCGAGATCCGACTGCCCGACGCGCCGGCGCGCGAAGAGAACACCGGCGAGATTCCGCTGCCGGATGATTCGGTGAAGATCACCTTGGCGCGACATCGTCGCGGGCGCGACGGGCGGCTGCACATCGATCAGCTCGACGAGCTCGCCGCCGAGTGGGGGCTGTCGAACGAGCGGCTCGAGCGCGCGCTCAAGCGAGCGCGGCCGCGGATGGTGGAGGCGACCGCCGAGCTCGAGCGGCTGCTCCGCAAGCCGGCCAAGGGCACGCCGCCGTCGAAAGCCGAGGCGCTCGCGCACATCGACGAGCTGCTCGCCCGCCCAAGCCGCCCGCGCTGAATCAGCGATCAACGCTGATTCAGCATCGATCGAAGGGTGCAAGCACCCCTCACGCGGCACAGCCGCGTGAGCCTCCCCACGGCCGGACCACCGGCCGACGCGCGCTTTGCGCGCTTGACGATCGAGGATCGCCGAACCGCGATTTCGTCAGGAGAGCGCGAGCTCCTCGATGAGCCGCGCCGGATCGCCGCCGGTCCGCGCGTGCGCGTCGAGGATCCGGTCGGCGACGGTGCGGCCCTCGGAAGCGATCTGCTCGAGCGGATCGAGGAGCGCCGCGCCCTCGGGCGAGCCGAGCGCCAAAAGCCCACGCTTGGCGATCGCCACCAGCTCGCGGCAACGCGGGCCGAGCGCAGTCCCGCGCAC
>JANWLJ010000313.1 GCA_025450955.1 Polyangium sp. (in: bacteria)
CGCCTCGAACTCCTCCACCGTCGCCGCGTGCTGCCCCTTGAGCTCGTCGAGCTGGGCGGCGTGACGCTGCTGCATCCCCATCTTGAGATCGGCGTGCGACTCCTCGAGCGCCTGCACCTTGCGCAGATGCGAGTCGCGCGCGGACTTGACCTCGTCGGCGAGCCGCTGCTCGTGGGCCTGCTGAATCCGCTCGAGCTCGCCCGCGTGCGCCGCCGCCGCCTGCGCCAGATCCGCCTGGCGCCGCTCGTCGGCGAGCTGAAGCGCGCGCGCGTGATCGGCCTCGAGCCGATCTTTTTCGCCCTGGTGATCGGCGAGGAGCTGCTCGACCTCGCCCGAGTGCTCTTCGCCCTTTTGCGCCAGCTCGGCCTGACGCTGCTCATCGGCTTTTTGAAGCTGCCCGCGATAGGCCTCGTGCAGCTTGGACAGCTCCTCGGCGTGCTTGCGCTCGGCGGCCTTGGTGTCCTGGGTCTGGCGCGCGCGCAGCCCGGCCAGCTCGTCGGAGTGGAGCTGATCTTTTTCCTGCTGCGCCGCCTCGTGCTCCGCCCGAAGCTGAAACAGCGTCTGCGCGTGCTCGTCGATGAGCGACTGCACCTCCGCCTGATGCTGCTCCTGCATGTCGGTGACCTGCGACTCGTGGCGCACCCTCAGCCCTTCGCGCTCGTTGTCCTTCGAGTCGCGGAGCTTCTCGATCGCGCGCGCGTGATCGGCCTCGAGCCGCCCGCGCTCGGTCGCCGCCTGCTCGGCCAGCGCCGCCTTCTCGGCCTCGTGCGCGTCGAACGCCTCCTGGAGCTGGGCGGTGTGCTGGTCGGCGAGCGACTGGTGCAGCTCGGCGTGATTCGCCTTGAGCTCCTGCACCTCGTTCTGGTGCGCGGCGATCGCCGCGTTGAAGCTCTGCTCGAGCGCCGCCACGTCGGCGGCGTGCTTCTGCTTCCAGCCTTCGAGCTCCTCTTCGTAGCGGGTCATGGTCTTGAGCGCGTCGTCGAGCCGGCCCTTGACCTGCTTCTCGCGCTCGACCACCCGCTCCTTGTCGTGGCTGAGCGCCTCGATCTTTTCGCGCGCCGCGACCAGGTCGCGCTCGGTCGAGAGCGCCTTCTCGTCGAGATCGCGGCTGCGCCGCTCGAGCTCGCGCAAGCGGTCTTTGCCGTCGAGGATCGTGCGATCCTTGGCGTCGAGCGAGTCGCGAAGATCGAGGATCTCCTTTTCCTTCTTGTTGATGATCTCGCGCAGATTCAAAAACTCGCGCTCGCGCGAAAAGCCGCCCGAGGCGGGCTGCGCCGGCGCGTCGGCCTTCTGCTGCAGCTTCTGGCGCAGCTCCTCCACCTCGTGCCGCAGCCGATCGCGCTCGCCTTTGAGCTCGGTGACCGCCGCCAGGCTGGTGTCGTGCGCCGAGGTGTCGTGTACCCCGTGCGGATGGGGCGCCGAGCTCAAGACCGGCGAGGACTGCCGCCTGACGCGTTCGCCGAGCGGCCGCACCGCCGGCGCCTGCGCCGCCTGCTGCGCCACCTGATCGAGCCCGAGATCGAGATCCACCGACGGCGCGCGCGCCGCCATCGGCTCCGGCTCCACCTCGGGGAGCGGCGCCGGCGATGAGCCCTGGTGCCGCTCCTCCGGCGCGCCGTCGAACGGGCTGTCGGGCAGGCCAAACGGATCGTCGCTCTTGCCCGGATGAGGATGATGGCCGCGGTCGTGCCGCTCGGCCGGCACGACGCCGAGGTGCGCGAGCTCCGCCGGCGGCTCCACCACCGTCGAGGAGTGCTCGGCGCCGATGGCGGCGAACGCAGCGTCGGTCTCGAGGTTGACGTCCTCGTCGATGTTCATCACCCCGATGCGGGTGCGGTCCTGGCTGTCCTCGGCGAAGTTGTCGAGCGCCACGCCGCCCGACGGCAGCGCCGCCGGCATGATCCCCGAGGTCTCCTCGACCAGCTCGTCCTCGATGAGCACGCCCTCGTCCTCGACGGCGATCTCCTCCGACTCGATCGGGATCTCCATCGAGCCTTCGACCATCGCGCCCGGCATCTCGTCGGCGAGCTCCTCGGGCATCTCTTCGGGCATCGGCGGCTCGGGCAGCCCGACCAGCCCGCCGATCTTCTCCGCCAGCGCCTCGGCGCCAAACGGCTTGTGCAGGTAGTCCTCGGCCCGGGTCTTGAGCTTCTTGTGATCTTCGAAGTCCTTCTCGGTGGCCTCGGCGCTGGTGATGATGAGCGGCACCGACTTGAGCGTGGCGTGCTTGCGCAGCCGATTGCAGACCGCCCAGCCGGTGCGCTTCGGATCGATGCACAAGATGATCAGATCGGGCAGCGCGTCCTTGTGCTGCATCACCTCGTTCGCGTCGGCGAAGGCGAGGACGGCGACGCCATAGCGGCCGAGCTCGGCGGTCAGGTGAGCAGTGAGATTGGCGTCGGCGTCGATGAGCGTGACGGAGCGAGCGGGCATGCAGGCGCACCTCGGGATAAGGGAGCGGAAACCCAGCAATTTTATCTTGAGCGTACCGAGCGGTCAATCAGGCAGTGGCTGATGCGGAGGCGATACGGGGGGAAACCTAGGGCGCGACCGCGGCGGAGACGAGCTTGTACATCTGGCCGGAGTCGAGGTCGGAGGCGATCGCGTAGCCGACCCCGCGGTCGCGGTACATCGCGACGTTGTAGCCGCGCTCCTGATCGAAATAGACCTCGTGGTTGTCGATGATCGCCTTGCGCTGCGACTCGAGCGACTCGTTTCCGGGATCGAAGATGAAGACGCTCACCTTGTTGCCGCCGACGTCGTAGACGAGATAGGCCGCCTGCCGCTCGCCGATGTCGGAGAGCCGGCCGCCGCGCAGGGCCGCGTGGGGCAGCCGGGGCGGGCGCACCGGGAAATCGACCTTGCCGGCGTACCAGCGCTTGAGCTGGTCGACGCCGCCGGAGACCTCGATCGGCAGGTTGCGCTGGTGCTTGGCGATCACGTCGGCAGCGACGGGCGACCAGTGGACTTTGGAGAACATCAAGGTGGCGAGGATGCCGCCCACCGCCGCGAGCGGCACCGCCCGGGTGCTGAAGCGCCGCCACGGACGGACCGGCTGCGCGTCGCGCGCGATCGCCCGCTGAACCCGGTTTCGCAGCGCGGCCGGCGCCCGCTCGTGCGGCCCCGCGTCGCGGATCCCGCGGTGCCAGGCGGCCTGCTCGCGCACCTTGTCGCGGCAGGTCTCGCAGCCCTCGAGGTGCGCTTCGAACTCGACCCGCTCGCGATCGCCGAACTCCCCGTCGAGATAGGTGTCCGCGAAGCGCTGAATTCCGGCGCAGCGCAGAGACGCGCTCACGACTCGCCTCGCGACTTGCTGCCGCTACCGCTCTGCGGAAACGGGATCACGTCGGCCTCTTTGACGTATCCCTCGCGAATCGCGTACTCGCGCAGCGTCTTTTGCAACAGGCGCCGCCCCCGGTGCAGCCGGCTCATCACCGTCCCGACCGGGCAGTCCATGATGTCGGCGATCTCCTTGTACGAAAACTCCTCGAGATCGCACAAGACCACCGCCAGCCGATAGTCGTACGGCACCGCGTCGAGCGCGCGCTTGACGTCGTCGGAGATGAGCGCGCCCGCCATCGTGCCCTCGGGATCGCGCGACGCCTCGGCGACGTCCTCGCTCATCATCGACGGCGCCGGCTCCTGATCGAGCACCTCGCGCACTTCGCGCTCGCGCATCCGCTTGCGGTACTTGTTGATGAAGGTGTTGGTGAGGATCTTGAACAGCCAGGCCTTGCAGTTGGTGCCCGGCTCGAAGCGGTGAAAAAACCGAAACGCCGCGAGCATGGTGTCCTGCACCAGGTCCTCGGCGTCGCGCGGATCGCGGGTCATCCGAAGGCCGGTCGCGTAGAGCGCGTCGAGGTGTCCGAGCGCCGCTGCCTCGAACTCGTCCCGCGCCGCCTGTGGCCCTCGTCCCAGCATCTGCCGATGTAACCGCGCTCCCACCCCGGTTTATTCCCGACCGGGCGAATTGAGTATAGCGCGGAAATGGTGGAAGGACCGGCCCCGGTCGTCGTATGTTCGCCGGAACCTGCGGAGGGTCCATGAGAAAGCTACTACTAGCAGCAACCATCCTGGTCTCGGGAGCGATGTCGTCAGGGTGCCTGTACGCGGTCGCCGCACCGACGGTGAAGGGTCGGGCGTTCGTGATCCGCAACGAGTTCGTCGGGTCGAGCTTCTGGAACTGCGATGCCACGAGCGGCGCGCCGGTCTGCTACCAGACCAAGAAGGTGATGGCGGGCCAGGGCGGCGGCGGCGCGGCTCCCGCTTCTTCGGCTCCGTCGGAAGGAGGCCCCAATGACTAAGCTCATCAAGTGCCTGCTGGTCGCGGGCGCGATCGCGTTCGGCGGCTGCGGCGCGGTCCTCTCCTCGGGCGGCACCTACCAGAACGCCAACGGTGACGCCTGGTACACCGAGGGCACCGGCTTCTTCGGGATGTACTGGGGCAGCCACATCTATTATTGCCCGCCGCCCACCTCGGGCCCGGCGGTGTGCCAGGAAGCTCGTTACGTCGAGCTGCCCAAGCAGAAGTAGCGCCCGCCTCTTCGCCGCGAAATTTCTCAGCCGCTGAACGGCACGAAGTCGAGACCGACTGCCGCCGCCACCGCCTTGTGCGTCACCCGGCCCTGCCAGGTGTTGATGCCCCGCGCGATCGGCGCGCTCTCTTTCGCCGCGCGCGAGATCCCGAGGTCGGCGATCTTGACGCCGTAGGCGAGCGTGGCGTTGTTGAGCGCGAAGGTGGAGGTGTGCGCCACCGCGCCCGGCATGTTGGCGACGCAGTAGTGGACCACGCCGTGGACGTTGAAGGTCGGATCGTCGTGGGTGGTCGGATGGCAGGTCTCGATGCAGCCGCCCTGATCGACCGCGACGTCGACGATCACGCTGCCCGCCTCCATCCGCTTGATCATCGCCTCGGTCACCAGCCGCGGCGCCTTGGCGCCCGGGACCAGCACCGCGCCGATCACCACGTCGGCGCGCGAGACCGACTCCTCGATCGAGACCGGATCGGAGTAGAGGGTGTTGACCCGGCCCTGATAAATGTCGTCGACGTAGGCGAGCGTGTCGAGGTTGATGTCGAGGATGTTGACCAGCGCGCCGAGGCCGATCGCCATCCGCGCCGCGTTCTGGCCGACGATGCCGCCGCCGATGATCGCCACCCGCCCGCGCCGGGTGCCGGGCACGCCGCCTAAGAGGATGCCCTTTCCGCCGCGCTCTTTTTCGAGGTAGGTGGCCGCGACCTGGATCGACATCCGGCCCGCCACCGCCGACATCGGCTGCAGCAGAGGCAGCCGCCCATCTTCGAGCTCGATCGTTTCGTAGGCGACGCCGGTGACGCCGCGACGCACCAGCTCGTGCGCCAGCTCCGAGGCGGCGGCGAGGTGAAGATAGGTGTAGAGGATCTGCCCTTCGCGCATCCGCCCGTACTCTTCAGGCAGCGGCTCTTTGACCTTGAAGATCATCTCGGCGCGGCGCCACACCTCGTCGGGGCCGGCCACCAGCTCGGCGCCGGCGGCGCGAAAGCTCTCGTCGGTGATGCCCGAGCCGAGACCGGCGCCCGACTGGACCCGCACCTTGTGGCCGTGCCCGGTCAGGGTGCGCACGCCGGCCGGGATCATGCCGACGCGATATTCGCGGGTCTTCACTTCCGTCGGAACGCCTACGATCATGTTCGGATTCTCCGTCGAGAGGGTTGCGCGGTAAGTCTCACGTCGGCGACGCGGAAGTCAACCACGCGGCGCGTCAGCGCAGGCCGGCGTCGGATAGAGGTGCGCGCCGGCGATCTCGAGGGTCCGTTCGCCCTCGCCGACTCCGATCGCCAGCTCGACGAGCGCCATCCACTTTCCGCCGGGCGAGAAGGTCGCCTCGAGCCGAAAGCGATCGCCGTCCACGCTCGCATCCGGCGTCCACTCGGCGAGGAGCGTGCGCTTTCCCGACGGGCCGACGAGCCAGGCGCGCGCCGGTACCGGCTTCGGCACGAGCTGCATCTCGTCGAGCTCGAGGTGACAGGCGGAAAATGGGCTGGCGTCGGCGACGCTCTCGTCGGGCTGATCGGCGTTGAGCCAGGAGATCAATTTGTGCGGCACATTGTCGGGCCCGATCTTCTTGCACGGGCCGAGCACGCCGATCGGCGCGCCGTCATCGGCGACCCGGCGATCGCAGACCACCAGCGTGTCGGGATCGTCCCACGCCACCCAGCCGAGCCGCGGCCACGCGCTCGCCGGCCGCG
>JANWLJ010000314.1 GCA_025450955.1 Polyangium sp. (in: bacteria)
CATCCCGGCTTCGATCACCGCCCGCTGGTGGTGATGATCGTGGTCGCGCTGGTTTTGATTTTTCAGCAGTACTACGGCGACCGCCCCGAGTTCGAGCTGCTCTTTTCGCGCTACGCGGGCGCGCACTATTTCAAGCTCGCCGGCTTCGCCTGGTGGGCCGGCTCGAAGGTGTTCGGCTATCTGGTGATCCCGATCGTCGTCATCAAAGCGCTCGGCGGCCGCCTCTCCGACTACGGCCTGCGCCTGCGCGGCTTTTCCCGTCACGTCTGGATCTACCTCGCGCTCTATCTCGCGATCGTGCCGGTGATCGTGATCGCCAGCCACACCCGCGCCTTCGAAGCGACCTATCCGTTTTACAAGCTGGCGGCGCGAAGCTGGACCGATCTGTTCGCCTGGGAGCTGATGTACGCGGCCTCGTTCCTCGCGCTCGAGGTCTTCTTCCGCGGCTTCATGCTGTTCGCGCTCGAGCGCACCATGGGCGCCTACGCGATCTTCGTGATGATCGTCCCGTACTGCATGATCCACTTCAATAAGCCGGTCACCGAAGTGACGGGCGCGATCTTCGCCGGCATCATCCTCGGCACCCTCTCGATGGCCACCCGCTCGATCTGGTGCGGCGTGCTCATCCACATCTCGGTCGCCTGGTCGATGGACCTGCTCGCGCTCATCCACACCTACGGCCTGCCCGGCTCGGGCCGCTTCATCGCGCCGTCCTAAAAGCGGATCGCGCGTTGCACGCTCCTTTCTCATGGAGCCAAACGAGCGCTGCCCGCACTGCGGCCAACAGACCGCCACCGACGCTGCCGACGTCTGCTCAGCCTGCGGCCACCCGATCGATTGGCGCAGCCCTCACACCGCCGAAGTGATCGACAACAACGACGAGAAGGTCATCGAAAATACCCGCTCGGTAAAGCCGCCCTCGCGCTGAATCTACGGTCCGTCCGGCCCAGGCCGCTTCATTGCGCGCTGACTCGCCGACGGCCGCCAGTAGACGAGGACGAAGATCGCGAACACCAGATTGGTCGCGCTCATCGCGTAGAAGCGATCGGCGGGAAAGCGCGCCGCGACGAGAAAGCCGGCGAAGTAGCTGGCGCTGACGAGCGCTATCCAGCGATCTTTGGTGAGCGCGAACATTCCGCTCAAGGTTGCATACAGGAAGAGATCGAGCACCTGCGCATGATTCGGCGGCGTGCCGAGGACCGAGGCGCCGATCGCGAGCAGCGTCTGTCCGGCGAACAGGAAGCTCACGGTCGCGAAGACCAGCCGGTTGATCGCGGTCATCGGAGCGCGGCCGAGCCACCACGAGACCGCCAGGACCACCACGAATAAGGACGCCGACCCGGCGATGTGCTGCCCATAAGATTGTATCGAGAGGCGGGGCCACACCGTGCCGGCAAGGGGGAGCACGGCGAGGGCGAGAGCGAGCGCACCGACGATGTTGCGCGTGCGTCCGTGCATGGTGGGATCGGCGTCGCGTCCGAGGTGCTCGAGGCGGCGCCGCTCATCGGCCTGCGCGGCGGCGGCCGCCTGCGCCTGGTCGAGCAGCGCCGGCCGCTCCTCGAGCTCGGTGAGGAGCGTGACCGCCGCGCGCGGATCATCGCAGGCTAGCTCGTACTCGGCCACCGCGATGCTGGCGCGGGTCAGTCCCGCGCGCGCCTCGGCGTTGTCCCGCCACACCGAGAGCGCCTCATGAAAGGCAAATCGACAGATCGCGAGCTGTCGATAAATCTCCTCACGCCGCTCGGGATCCCGGCCGCCGGCGAGCGCGACCAGCTCGGCCAGCCGCGGGCCCGCTCCGCTCGAGAGCCGCTCCGATCCACGGTGGTCGAGGTAGCCTCGGATCGCGAGCTGGAGCGCGTCGATCGACTCGAACCGATCCGCGGGAGCTGGCTGCATCGCCTTCCGGCACACCTGCGCGAGCTCGGCCGGCGCCTCGGCCGGCAGCGCTGGGCTCGAGAGCACCACGTTGGCGATCACCGCGATCGCGCTTTCTCCGAGGTGCGGCGGATGTCCGGCGAGCAGCTCGACCAGCACCGCGCCCGCGAGATAGACGTCGGTGCGTTCGGACAGCGGCGGATCGCCCGAGCGCCGGAGCATCTCGGGCGCCATGTAGCAGGGCGTTCCGGCCAGGCCGTTGGCTTCGCTCACGAGTGAAAAGCGCCCGGTGCCGTCGTCGCGCAGGCTGGCCGCGATGCCCCAGTCGAGCAGGTAGACCTCGCCGAACTGGCCGATCATGACGTTGCTCGGCTTGAGGTCGCGATGGATCACGCCGAGCGAGTGGGCGAACCTGACCGCGTTCAGCACCTGGTCGAGGATGCCGAGATTCCACGCCAGGAGATCGGAGGCGGCGAAGCGGCGCTTGACCTCGGCCGCGTCATCGAACAGCGCGCTCCACTCGACGCCATTGACCCGCTTGAGGATCAAAAGCGGCATCCGCTGATCGTCGATCGCGAGGTGGTGGACCGGGACGATGTTGGGATGCTCGAGCGCGCCGGTCATCCACGCCTCGGACAGAAGATCGCGGGCGGCGGTGGGCTCGGCGCGTCCCGGCTTGGCGGTCTTGATCGCCACGATTCGCTTGAGCGCGACCTGCTCCGCCTCGCGGACGATCCCCATCCCGCCCTCACCGATCACCTCGCCCGGGCGGAGCTCGAAGGAGGGCGCGTGGGCGGCGAGCTGCGCGAGAAAGCTCTCGGCGCGCCGCACGCTCTCATCGGCGCGAGGCGGCACGAGGGTGGCGCGCGCGGTCGCGGCGCGCGAGGCTCCGCTCGCCCGAACCGTGGCGAGCCAGGTCTCAATCTCCTCCTCGGCAGATCGCGGCGGCATGACCGGTCATCGTAGCAGGCTCAGAGAAACGGCGTAGGATGCGCGCATGACCAAGACAGCCAATCAGGAAAGTCGCAGAGGCGAAGGACAGACGGCGCTGGTCACCGGCGCGTCGTATGGGATCGGGGTCGATCTGGCGGAGCATTTTGCCGAGGATGGCTACGATCTGATTCTCACCGCGCGCAGCGCGAGCGCGCTCGCCGAGGTCGCCGATCGGCTCGCGACGCAGCACCGGGTGACCGCCACGCCGATTGCGCTCGACCTTGGAGTTCAGGGAAACGGGACCGCGCTGGCCAAAGAGATCGCAGCCCGCAAGCTCGGCGTCGACGTGGTGGTCAACAACGCCGGCTTCGGCATCGCCGGCGGCATGGACGGCTCGAAGCTGTCCGAGCAGCTCGGGATGGTCGATCTCAACGTGCGCGCGCTCCTCGAGCTCACGCAGATCTACTGGCCGGAGATGCTCAAGCGCGGGCGCGGCGGGCTGCTCAATGTCTCGTCGGTGGCGGCGTTTCAACCGGGGCCGCTCATGGCCACCTATTACGCGAGCAAGGCGTTCGTGCTGTCATTGTCGGAGGCGCTGTGGAAAGAGGCCGAGGGCACCGGCGTGCACGTGAGCTGCCTGTGCCCCGGTCCGACGCGGAGCAAATTTCGCGAGCGCGCCGGCACCGGCAAGACCCGGCTGTCGACCGCCGGCGCCGCGATGGCGTCGATGTCGGTGGCCCGGCTCGGCTACCAGGGTTTTCAGAAGAACACGCGGGTGGTGGTGACCGGCGCGCGCAACAGGATCCTGGCCGGCCTGACCCCGTTCATGCCGCGCGCGACCTTGCTCGGCATCGTCAAAAATATGCAGTCGCCGATCTGATCGCAGCGCTCAGCCGCGATTAGAAAAGATGCGGATAGCCGGTGAGCCAGACGGTGATCGCCGCCGAGGCCACCGCGCCGACGAGCAGCCCGAAGAATCCGGCAACGAGGGTGTAGGGCGCGCGCCGTCCGAATCGGCGACGACCGAGCGCGATCGCCAGCTGAGCGCAGGCGAGCCACAGCGCGATCGCGAGCGCGAAGTGCCAGGGCGCGGTGCACCATGGACAGCGCGGACCGATCGAATGGTGGATGTTGCAGTGCGCCGCCGACCAGCCGCGGCAGCCGCAGTGAAAAAACGCGTTGCAGAGCGTGTGCGCGCCCGCCGCCGCCACCAGCGCGACGACGGCGAGCGCCCATTTCTCGACCAGGCTCGGCGGGACCGGATCCACCGAGCGAGCTTAGCGCGGTTACGACTTGCGGGAGGTCTTACCGGCGGCGGAGCGGATCTTGTCGCCGCGGATCAGCTTGTCGACCTTCTTGGCCAGATCGTCGAGGCGCGCCGACAGCTCCTCGAGCTCGTCGCGGGTGGCGAACGCGAGCGCGCCGCGCAGCCGGCCGAGCACGGTCTCCCACGCGCCCTTGAGCTGCGCCGGAACCTCGTCGAACGATCCCTTCACCTCGTCGAGCTGCGCCTTGGCGCGCTTTTCGAGCTTGTGGACCTTCTTCTCCCATTCTTTTTCGAAGCCTTCGATCTGGGTGCGGGCGTTCTCGAAGGTGTCGCGGATTTTTTCACTCACGGTCGCCATCTTCAGCCTCCCTGGGTTGGTTTTGGACTCTGACGCATCGCGTTGACAGGACCAATCTACGCACTGCGTCACGGATGTCAAGTCACTAGGTAACTGGCTGTATTGGCTAGCGAATGTCCGCGAGGTGGGCGACAAGGAATTACAGAGTATTACAAGTCGATGACAATTCGCGTCAGGCGAGGGCGTTCAATGCGGGCAATCGACCCCTGGAGCCTTCGCCATGCTGCACTGGTTTACGCTGGAAAATGTGCTGGTCGCTTCCTACCTGGTCATCCTGCTCACGCTCGCGCTCTATGGGTTTCACCGCTCGATGCTCTGCTATCTCTACTTCCGCAACCGGCGGCCCGATCCCGAGCCCGAGAACCACTACAAAGAGCTGCCGCTCATCACCATCCAGCTTCCGCTCTTCAACGAGATGTACGTGGCCGAGCGGCTGCTCGACGGGATCGCCAAGGTCGACTATCCGCGCGACCGCTTCGAGGTCCAGGTGCTCGACGACTCCACCGACGAGACGCAGCAGATCTGCCGCGCCAAGGTGGCCGAGCTGGCGGCCACCGGCCTCGACATCAAGTATCTGCACCGCATCGATCGCACCGGCTTCAAAGCGGGCGCGCTCGAAGAGGGGCTCAAGACCGCGACCGGCGAGCTGGTGATGGTGTTCGACGCCGACTTTTTGCCGGCGGCCGACATCCTCGAGCGCACGGTTCACTACTTCACCGACGAGCGGGTCGGGATGGTGCAGGTGC
>JANWLJ010000315.1 GCA_025450955.1 Polyangium sp. (in: bacteria)
CAATTTCATCTCCGAGCCGATGAACGGCCTCGACACGCCGAACGACGCCGAGGTGAACGATATCCTCGGCCGGCTCACCGATACCGCCAACCAGCCGGTGTTCGTCCACTGCATGCAGGGAAAAGATCGCACCGGGCTCATCGTCGCGCTCTATCGCGTGATCGATCAGGGCTGGACGCCCAAGGCGGCGCACGACGAGATGATGGCGCTCGGCTTCAACAGCATTCTCATCGCGATGAACCACTATTTCGAAGAGAAGACCAACTGGGACGACTGACCGCGGCTCAGCCCGACTTTGGCGGGACGCGCGGCAGGCGCACTTCGAAGCGGGTGCCGCGCTCGTCGGTGGACTCGGCGCGCACCTGACCGCCGTGCGCGCGCGCGACCTCGGCGACGATGAACAGGCCGAGGCCGAGGCTGGTGCTGCCCGATTCGGGATTCTCGCCGCTTTTGGCCAGGCGACGGAACGGCTCGAACAGATCGGGCAGGAGCGCGGCCGGGATCGTCGAGCCCTGGTTCGAGACCGAGAGCGTCACCGAATCGGGATCGCGGCCGTCGATCGCGAGGAGGATCGGCGATTTCGAATCGCCGTGTTGAATCGCGTTTGAAACCAGGTTTTGCACCACCTGGCCGAGCCGCTGATCGTCCCAGGTGCCGGCGGTGTCGCCTTCGGCGCTGAAGCCGATGCGCCGCTCGGGATTGACCGCCTCCACCTCGTCGAGCACCGCGCGGCAGATCGCGCGCAGGTCGGTCGGCTTCGGCGCGATCGGAATGCCGCCGCCCAAGCGGCCTCGGGTGAAGTCGAGCAGGTCGCCGATCATCCGGCGCATCCGCTCGGCGCTCGACGCGATCCGGCCGACCGCGCGCTCCGGCCCCGGCTCGAGCACGCTCTTTTTTAGAATCGCGGTCGCCATCACGATCGCGTTCAGCGGATTACGCAGATCGTGCCCGAGAATGCCGAAGAACTGCTCGCGCGCTTCCTCGAGCCGCGCGTGCTCGGTGACGTCGGTGTTGGTCCCAAACCAGCGCACCACCCGCCCGCTCGAATCCCGAATCGGCAGCGCGCGCGAGAGGAACCAACGATATTTTCCGTCCTTTCCGAGCAGCGGAAAGGTGTCCTCCCAACGCTCGCCCGACGCAAGGTGCTGCTTGAACTTCTCCACCACCCGCTGAAGGTGCGCGGGGTGGTGCAGCTTCTGCCAACGCCAGCCCGTCATTTCATCGAGGGTCGCGCCGGTATAATCGAGCCAGCGCTTGTTGTACCAAAACACGTTGCCGCGATCGTCGGCGATCCAGGCGAGCTGCGGGATGTTGTCGGCGAGCGCGCGCAGCTCCTCCTCGGAGCGCTGGAGCTCGTGGACGAGCTGCTCGCGCTGCTCCGCGCCGCGCGCCAGCACGATCACCTGGGTCGCTCGGGTCGCCATCACGCGAAACAGCACCTTGTCCTCCTCGGAGAACTCGAAGGTGCTCTTCGATCCCATGTGCGCCACGCCGATCACGCTCCCCGCGCTCTCGAGCGGCACTCCGTAGAGCACGCACAGCGGAGTCTCGTGGACCACCGGGCTCGACGCGATCCGATTGATCGCTTCGCCCCGGATCGAGAGCGGCGCGTGACCGGCGGCGATCCGGCCCGCGTAGCCGCGCCCGAGGGGCACGGTGAACTCGGTGCGCTGCTCCTCTTCCAGCCCGACCGACGCCTTGGTGACGAGGAGATCGCCTTCGCGCATCAGCACCGTCGCGGTGTCGACCGCTTCGATGGTCTCGACCAGCGTCTTGCAAAGATCCTCGAGCACCGACTGCGGCTTCGGCTGCGGTCCCTTGAGCGCCGAGAGCGAGATGCGATCGAGCGCGACCAGGGTGCGGTTGCGCGCCTGCGAGAAGCGCTCGGCGGCGACCGCGACCGCGGCGTCGATGATCCGGTCGACCACCGCGATCTGCGAGGGGCGAAACGGCGGCTCCGCTTTCTCCTCATCGAGCAGCTCGATGATCGCCAGCCTGAGCGCGCCGTATTCGGCCACGATCTGATGCAGCTCGAAGCCGACGTTCAAGCGATCGAGCGCGTGCGAGGTCGCCGCGTCCAGCGGACTGGCGGCGCTATCGACCTCACAGGCCGCCGCGACGATCTGATCGATGAGCTTCGGAATGGTATCGAGGAGCGCGAGTCGATCGAGGCGCTTGCCGGCGGCGATCTGTTTCGCGCTCTCTTCCCAACGCTGAAGGACGCGGTCGCGATTCCGTTTGAGCCAGGCCCCGAGCCGCGTGGGGCTGTCCGTTTCGGGCGCCACCTTGGTACATGTACGTCCCGACGAGGGAATTACCAGGCAGCGAGTCAGCCCTCTTGGAGCACGCTCGAGGGCGTCACCTCGAGGACGGCCGAGCTCTCGGACGACGCTTCGATCACCAACTCTTTCGAGTCGGAGGCGGAGCGCGACGAGGCCGCGGCGGGAAGCGGCGGCGGCGTGGAGGGAAACGGAATCGGCGGCGGCGGCGGCATCGCCAGCGCCGAGCCGGCCGGCCACAGCTCGAGCGGATCGAAGAGCGCGGCCAGCTCGGGCGGCAGGCCGGCCAGGCGCGCGCGCAGATCCGACTTGGCGACGAAGATCTCTTCGCGACGACCGTCGCCAAGGAGCCGCTTGAGCGCCAGCTCGCTAGAGGCGAGCGAGCGATGCGCGATCTCGAGCACGATCGGGCGCAGCGCTTCGACCAGCCGCGCCACCAGCAGCTTCGGCTCGGTCCAGCGCTCGACGGGCGTGCCGTCGAGCCGCGCCTCGACGAGCACGCGCCGGCGCGCCTTGAGCTCGCGCAGCGCTTCGATCAGCCGCTCGTGAAGGACCAGCACCTTGGCCGCGTCGGCCTCGGCGAGCTCGTAGGGCGGCAGCTCGCTCTCGCCCACCCGCACCACCCGCACCCGCGGGGTCTCGGGCCGCACCACCACATCGAAGCCGGCGCCCGAGCCGTCCTCGGCGGCGCGCAGCTTGAGGCGGAGATCGCTGCCGGCGAGCGCCACCTCCTGCACGTACTCGCGATCGAGCCGCTGCGGGCGGAGCTTCACCTTCTTTTGCACCCAGCCGCCCTCCTCGGGCGCCTGCACCTCGAGCCGATCGACCAGCTTGTCGACGCGCACCAGATGCGCGAACGGATGAGCGGCGGGAATCTCGAGCCCGAGATCCGCGTCGAGCCCAATCGAGGTGGTGACCGCGAGGCGCGCCGCGTAGCCCTCGCCCTCGCGAAACAGGCGCAGCTCCGAGCCGGTCTCGAACAGCTCGTGATGGAGCAGCACCTCCTCGAGCGAACGCGCGCACGATTGCCGCGCCGCCTGCGCGTCGGACTCGAGGCGCGCCACCTCGGCGGCGAGGCCGGCGGTCTCGGCGGCCGCGGTGTCGCGCACGATCCCGAGCGCGGCGGCGCGAATCGCCGAGGCCGCGCGCGAGCCGGCCGCGTCGCTCTCGTCGGCAACCGCGGCCTGCGCCACCGCGTGCTCGAGGGCGGCGAGCCGCTCGAGCGTGGCGCTGAGCGCCGCCTCACCTTCGGCCCGTCGCGCGCGCCCGTCACACAGCCGCGCCTCGGCCCGCAAGAGCTCGGCGCCGAGATCGAACGAACGGCGGAGCAGCTCGATGAAATCACTCGTGAGCGGCGACGGACTCGCGTCGCCATACAAATAGCTCATCACCACCTCCACCACTTCCCCCGCGGAGAGTTTACCGCAGATGGAGGCCGAGCGGGCAGGTATACTCGACGACGGTGGCATCGGATCCGAGCGAACCCGGAGATCCCGCCGCGCGGGCGGACTCGCTCTCCGGCGTGCTCCTCGACGGACGCTGGCGGCTCGTCGAGCGGATCGGCGCCGGCGGCATGGGCGTGGTCTATCGCGGCATGCACGACAAGCTGCACAAACCGGTCGCGATCAAGCTGCTCGATCGCCGCTTCGTCACCTCCAAGCAGGCGGTGGCGCGTTTTCATCGCGAGGCGCGGGCGATCAGCCGACTCGCGCATCCGAGCTGCGTCGCGATCCGCGACTATGGCGTCGACGCCGATCGGCCGTTCATCGTGATGGAGCTGGTCGACGGCCGCTCGCTCGGCCAGGTGATGAGCGCGGGCCTTTTGCCGCTGCCGCGCGCGGTTCAGATCGTGCGGCAGATTCTCGCCGGGCTCGGCCACGCGCACGCGCACGGCGTGGTCCACCGCGATCTCAAGCCCGACAACGTGATGCTCGCCGAAGGGCCGGACGGCAGCGACGTGGTGAAGATCCTCGACTTCGGGCTGGCGCGCATCATCTCCGCCGACGAGGTCTCGCTCTCCTTGCCGTCGCAGATCGCGGGCACGCCGAGCTACATGTCCCCCGAGCAGGCCGCCGGCGAGCGGGTCGATCACCGCACCGATTTCTACTCGGCGGGGATCCTTCTTTATGGGCTGTGCGTCGGGCGCAAGCCGTTCTCGACGCACAACGCGGCCGAGATGCTGCGGCTGCACCGCCATCAGGCGCCGCCCCGGCCGCGCGATGCCGCGCCCGATCGCGGGATCAGCGAGCTGCTCGAGCGGGTGATCTTGAAGGCGCTCTCCAAAGATCGGGCGCAGCGCTTTTATCGCGCCACCGATTTCATCGAGGCGCTCGACCGCACCCCCGAAGGGCGCGTCGCGACCGGTCAGGTGCCGGCCTTGCCCGAGCGGCACCGCGGCCGCTCCGCGCTCCTGCTCGCGCTCGGCGTCGCGGCCGTGCTCGGCGGCGCGTGGGTGGTGCGAGCGAAGCTGGGCTGGCTCGCGCCGGTTCCGATCGTGAGCTCACGCGCGCCGGTGATTCCGGTTGCGCCCGTCGCTGCGCCGCCGGGCGCGGCGATTCCGGTCGCGCCCTCTGCGATCCCTCCCGCGCCGGCGATTCCGATCGCGCCCTCCCCCACCTCGCCCGCCTCCGCGCTGGTGCCCGGGATCGTCGATGCTGCGGTTGCCGTCGATCTCTTTACCGCGGTCGCGCCGCCGTCGACGGAGCAGCGGGACGACCCCGACGCGGCTCCGGCTGCGGAGCCGACCGCCGCAATTCCCACGCCGTCGCTCGCCGCGCCGAGCCCACCTTCGCCAGGTGCCGCGGCGCGGTCGGTTGGAGGATCCGTGTCGACCTCTCCGACGCGGTTCGCGACCATCGATCCGGTCGATGGAGCGCAGCAGCTCATTGCTGCCGGAGATCCGCGCGATGCCGAGCTGCTCCTGCGCGCGCAGCCCCACTCCGCCGCCGCCCACCTCGAGCTCGCGCGCCTCTACCACGCCCGGCTGTGGCGCAAGGACGCCCTCGGCGAATGGGAGGCCGCGCTGCGGCTCGAGCCGTCGCTGCGCAAAGATCCACAGCTCGGCGCCGCGCTCTGCACCACGCTCGGGCCGAAGTGGCACGGCGGCGGCGCGCGCCTGCTCGTCCGCTACTTCGGCGCCGACGCGATCGCGCCGATGACTCTTTGCATGCGCTCGGCGCCTTCGCCCGAAGAGCGCCGCGCCGCCGCTCGGGTGATCGAGCGGGTCAAGCGCCGCTAGGCAGCTCTTGCTGGAGAGCGGGCGAAACGATCAACGGGCGACCAGCACCGCGTTCTCGTGGGTGGTGGTGAAGACGAGCGCGCCGCCCGGGCCGATCGCGATCCCGGTCGGGGTGTTGATCACCGCCGGCAGCCGCCCGAGCTGCACCGCGCCGATGCCGCTCGTGCCGGCGAAGGTGCTGACCGCGGTGGTGGCGATCACGATCTTGCGCACGGTGTGATTGCGCGTGTCGGCGACGTAGAGATCGCCGGCACCGTCGCCGATCAGCCCCTGCGGCATGTCGAAGCGCGCGGTCGAGCCGGGCCCGTCGACGGCGCCGCGCACGCCTGCCGAGCCGGCCAGCGTGCCGACCACCGCGCCCGGCAAGGTGACCGAGCGGATGGTCTGATTTCTCTGATCGCTCACGTACAGCACCCCGCCTTCGATCGCGAGCCCGACCGGCTCGTTGAAGCGCGCGCCCGCGCCGGTGCCGTCCATCGCGCCCGCCGAGCCGGCGGTGCCGGCGAGCGTG
>JANWLJ010000316.1 GCA_025450955.1 Polyangium sp. (in: bacteria)
AATCAGCTCGAGGAGCAGGCGATCAAGCTCGATCCGCACGACTGGTCGGCGCAGGCCGCGCTCGGCTCGAACCTGCTCCGGCTCGGCGACGACACCGGCGGGCTGGCCGCGCTCCGGCGGGCGTGGCAGGGCGATCCGTACAACGTCCGCACCTACAACCTGCTCAACCTGTTCGACGACGTGATCGCCAAAGAGTACACGCTCGTCCCCGGCACGCCGTTTCGTTTTCGGGTCAAGACCGACGAGCAGAAGATCATCGCGCGCTACGTCGCGCCGATGGTGCAGCGCGAATATCGAGAGCTGGTCGCGCGCTACCATTTTACGCCGAAGGGGCCGCTCACCATCGAGCTCTACGCCAATCCGGATCACTACGCGGTGCGCACTGTCGGGCTGCCGGGGCTCGACGCGCTCGGGGTCACCTTCGGGCGGGTGGTGACCTCGATGTCGCCGTCGCTCGGCCGCTTCAATTGGGGCATGACGCTGTGGCACGAGGTGGGGCACATCTTTTCGATTCAGCTCTCGCGCTCGCGGGTGCCGCGCTGGTTCACCGAGGGGCTGAGCGAGTACGAGACCGCGCGCGAGCGGCCCGAGTGGACCCGCCGCACCCACGCCGAGCTCTATCACGCGCTCGCCTCGGGCACGCTGCTCTCGGTGGCCACGCTCAACCACGCCTTTTCGCACGCGCGCGACGTCTCGCACATGGTGGTGGCCTATCACCAGGCGGCCGAGACGGTGTCGTTCCTCATCCGTCGCTGGGGATTTCCCGCCGCGCTCGAGGCGCTAAAGCTCTACGCCGCCGACGAGGAGACGCCGCAGGTGATCCGCAAGGTGACCGGGCTCGACGTGGCCGGCTTCGATCGCGCATTTCAGGACGATCTGCGCGCGCGGCTCACCGCATATCAGGGCACTTTTTTCGTGCGCGCGAGCGACTACTCCGACGTCGACGCGCTCAAGGCGCGGATGAAGGCGCATCCGCACGATCTGCAGGCGCAGGGGCTCTATGCGCTGGCGCTGGTGCAGGCGCAAAAGGGCGAGGAGGCGAAGAAGCTCTATGACGATGCGCTCGCCACCAAACCCGATCCGAAGAAGCTGCACGAATTCGAGCTGGCGGTGGCGCGGGTCGACCTGCTGCAGAAAAATCGCGCCGGCGCCAAGCTGGTCTATGGCCTGCTCATCGAGCACGGCGGCGACGGCTACGACGCGCGCTTCGGCCTCGGTCAGATCGCCGCCGACGAGGGCGATCTCGCCGAAGCGGAGAAAGAGCTCGCGCTCGCCAAGAAGATGGATCCCGATCGCGCCGAGCCCTACGTCGAGCTCGGCAAGCTGTATTTGAAGATGAAGCGCGAAGAGGACGGGCTGCGCGAGCTCGAGGCCGCGGCGCGGCTCGACTGCATGGACCCGTCGATCCCCAAGCTGCTCGTCGAGAAATGGGCCGCGCGCGGCCGCTGGGACAAGGTGCTCGAAGACGGCCAGCTCGCGCTCTATCTCATCCCGTTCGACGCCGAGCTGCACCTCGATCTGGCCAGGGCGCTCGTCGCGCGCGGGCGCAAGCACGAGGCGCTCGGCGAAATCGACGCCGCCCGGGAGTGTCATCCGGATCCGCCGACCGAGGCCGCGCTCGGGAAGCTGGAGAAGCAGGCGGGAAGGATCTAGCGCGTCGGAGCCCGGCGCTCGGCCTAACCGGCGGGGCGCGCTCCGAGGAGCTTGGCGGCCGCGGCCATGACTTCGGTCAGGCGAATGGGCTTATCGAGATAGATGTCGGCGCCCGCGCCCATCGCGGCTTCGCGTGCGGCGGGCCCGCCGGCGGAGAGCGCGATCACCGGCGTCGAGGCGAGGTGCGGACGCGCGCGTATGAGGCGGAGAAACTGCGCGCCGTCCATCACCGGCATGTAGACGTCGAGGATGATGAGGTCGAAAGTGACCTGCTCGACCCGTTCGAGGGCGGCCTGGCCGTCGCCGCAGACGTCGAAGACGAACGCCACCCGGCCGAGCAGCTCGCGGCGCGCGGCGCTTTCCAGACCGTCGGTGATGAGCTCGGCGACGTGCGGATTGTCCTCGACCAGGAGCACGCGGATCGGGCGGGGCTCTGACACGACCCCCTTTTACCCCTGCGCTTCCGAGGGAGCAAGCCCGACCGAGGGCGCCGCCGGCTCGAGCGCCGGCAGCCGCACGGTGAAGGTGGTGCCGCGCCCGAGAGCGCTCTTCACCGCGAGCGTGCCGCCATGCTCGACGACGATCTGCTGGGTGAGCGCCAGCCCGAGGCCGGTGCCGCCCTGCTTGGTGGTGAAGAACGGATCGAAGATCTTGGCCAGATCGTCCGGCGCGATGCCCTGGCCGGTGTCGGCGATCGAGAGCACGATCGCGTGCTCGGCCGACTCGGCGCGCACGGTGAGCCGCCCGCCCGCCCCCATCGCCTCGGCGGCGTTGCGGAGCAGATTGAGGAGCGCCTGGCGGAGCTGGTGCTCGTCGGCGGCGACCGCCGGCAGGGGCGGCAGGTGCGCTTCGATCGCTATTTTGCGCGCGTCGAGCTCGGGCCGCACGAAGGCGAGCAGCGACGAGACGATCTCGCCGAGATCTTCGCGCTCGAGCCGCGGCCGGGGCAGGCGGGCGAAGCGCAGGTACTCCTCGGTGATCTCGGTGAGCCGGTCGACCTCCTTGACGATCGCGCGCACCAGCGCCTTGGCCTCGAGCGCCGCCTCGGGCGTGCGCGGCGCGGCCTGCGCGTCGAGCTTGCTGGCGAGCTGATCGATCTCCTCCTCGAGCATCTCGGCGTTGAGACCAATCGAGGAGAGCGGGTTGCGCACCTCATGGGTGATCTGCGCGGCGATCTTGCCGACCGCGGCGAGCCGCTCGGAGCGGATGAGCTTTTGCTCGCGCTCGTCGAGCGCGCCGGCCATCGCGTTGAACTCGCGCCCGAGCGCGCCGATCTCGTCGCCCGAGGATTCGTCGACGCGCTGCTTGTAGTCGCCGCGCGCGATCTCCTTGGCGCGCTCGGCGAGCCGCCTCAAAGGACGCACCGCGCGGGTGGCCATCCACATCACCGCCAGCCCGACCAAGAGCGCGAGCACGGTGACGAGGAGCGTCGCCCACACCGCGCGGTTCTCCGACTCCTCGAGCCGCAACCCCGCCTGCTGCGCGCGCAGGCGCAGCTCCGCCGACAGGTTGTTGAGGTCCCGCTTGATCGCCTGCTCGCGCCGGAGGAGCATGCCCGCCGCGACGTGGGCGCGCTCCGGATCGAGCCCGGCGGTGGCGAGCGGCTGATCGCCGATCGGTCCGTAGACCTCGTCGAACAGCTCCTCGTCGGCGCGGACCTCGCCTTCCACTTTTTCCAGCCGCGCCCGCAGGTGGTGAAGGAGCGCGTGCTCCTCCGACGAGGAGTGGAGCGCCTCGAGCGAGGTCACGTCGGCGAGCGCCTGCGGCATCTGCTGCTTGAGACGGCTCCGGCGCGCGTCGTCGATCGCGAACTTGACGAACCTCGGCGCCTTGAGCGGACCCTCGGCCTTGGTCATCTGCTCGACCAGCACCTTGAGCAGGTTCGAGTGGCCGTTCTGCAGCTCGCTCACCTCGAGCCGAAGCTGGAGATAGCCGCGCGAGACCAGCCGCAGCTCGTCGCCGAGCCGGCGCATGGTGAGCGCTCCGTAGAGCGCGACGCCGCCGAACGTCGCCAGCACCGCGAGAAAGCCGACGAAGATCTTGGCGGAGATCGACAGCCGCATGGTCCTTCAGTGTATAATGCGGAGCAATGCGCCGCTATTGCGCCACCACCCTGCTCCTTTCCGCGGTCCTGCTTACCGCCGGCGCCGCGCACGCCCAAACGTCGCCCCCGTCGCTGGCGGTGCTCGGCGTCGAGCCGGTCGATGTGCCGGAGGCGCTCGCGCAACAGCTCACCGATGCGCTGCGCCAGCGCGCCGCGGCCACCAGCGGCATCCACGCGGTGGCCGGCAAGGACCTGATCGAGATCAAGGGCGTGTTCGGCTGCGACACCGAATCGCCGACCTGCATGGCCCAGGCGGGCAAGACGCTCGGCGCCGACAAGCTGCTCTACGGCACGATCAAGAAGTCCGGACGCAACGTGGTGGTCGGCCTCAAGCTGCTCGACGTGAGGAGCGCCGGCGTCGAGCGCGCGATCAGCGAGACCGTCTCCAAGCGCGAGCTGGCCGCCGGCAGCGTCAACAACACGGCGGCGCGGCTGTTCGCCAAGCTGGTGCCGGTCGAGGCCAAGCCGACGGTCACCATCACCAGCGACCCGTCGAACGCGGCGGTCGCCGTCGACGGACAGGCGATGGGCCGCACTCCGGTCACGCTGCGCGATCTGTCGCCGGGCAGCCACACCGTTGCGATCTCGCTCCGCGGTCACGAGACGGCGATGCGCACCATCGAGCTGCGCCCGGGCGCAAGTCACGAGCTGGCGGTCACGCTCGAAGCGGTGCAGCCGCCGCCGATCGCGGTGGTGCCGCCGACCGAGCCGACCACGCCGGCCACGCCGCCGCCGGTGGCGATCGCGCCGCGGCCGGGAGAGGGGCCGTCACCGTCGCATCCGGGGCGCACCGCCAAGTACATCGCGCTCGGCTCGCTCATCGGCGGCGTCGCGGCGGGCGCGGTCGCGATCTACACCTGGCGCACCTACTCCGATCTCTCCAGCTCGGCGCACAAGCAGCTCATGCTGGTGCAGAGCGAGAATCCCAAAGCCGACCAGAGCTTCTTTCACAAGCCGACCTGCACCCCGCCGGCCGGCCTGACGGGCTCGCCGGCGCTCAACCAGTACAAGCAGGATTGCAGCTCCGGCGAAGGCTACGCGGCCGCCACCACCGCGCTGTGGGTGGTCGCCGGCGCGCTCGCCACCGGCAGCGTGGTCGCCTACGTGATCGGCGATCGCCAGGCGGCCAAGGCGCGCGAGACCAAATCGACCGCGCGCCTGATCCGCGAGACGCTGCGGGTCGAGCCGGTGATCTCGACCGTCGGCGGCGGGCTCCGCGCCTCGTTCGAATTCTGATTTTTCCCCATTTCTCGACGGGAAATCCCGGTCGGCTAGCCAAGCGCGAGGCCGATTTGCTATCCTGTTCAAAATGGTCGAACCGGGGGGTTCGGGAGCCTATTTTATGTCGCTTCGCCGATCCTCGGTCCTCCTCGCGTCGCTCTTCGTGTGCGGCGCCTGCGCTCCTCCCTCTTCCATCGGCGCGCTGCGCGCTCCGATCGTCGGCGGCACCAGCGACACCGCCGATCCCGGGGTGGTGCTGGTGATCGCGCAGCAGCCGAACAGCCAGAACGCCTCCTTGTGCACCGGCGAGGTGGTCTCGCCGCACGTGGTGATCACCGCCGCCCACTGCGTCGATCCCGCCACCGTCGGCTCGGGCGCGCAGTTCACCGTCTACACCGGCGATAACGTCAACAACGCCACCAGCAACGCCGACTTCCTCGCGGTGCAGACGACCGATTACGATCACGCGTTCAATCCGTCGCCGCAGACGCTGCAGAACGGCCACGACATCGGCGTGGTGATCTTGAAGTCGGCGCTCTCGATCACCCCCTTGCCGATGAACCGCACCCCGGTCGACAACTCGATGCGCGGGATGCCGGTGCGGCTGGTCGGCTACGGGATCACCAGCGGCACCGACACCACCGGGATGACCGCAGGGATCAAGCGCACCACCAACACCACGCTCTATCAGTTCGATCCGCTGCTGCTCTACTTCAACGATCCAAACCATCTCACCTGCGAAGGCGACTCGGGCGGGCCGGCGTTCATGATGCTCGACGGCACCACCGAGGTGATCGTCGGCATCACCTCGTTCGGTGATCAGGGCTGCACCCAGGGCGGCGCCGACACCCGCATCGACGACTACGCCGACGCGTTCGTCGAGCCGTTCATCATGCAGTACGATCCGCCGCCGCCGCCCGACATGAGCCAGCCGCCGGTCACCTTCGACGACGGCGGCACCGTCAGCTTCCCGCCCGGATCGGTCGGGGCCGCGTGCACCGACTCGAGCGACTGCAGCTCGCAGATCTGCGCCATGCAGGGCTCGGGCGGCTTCTGCACCGCGCCTTGCGATCCGAGCGTCACCGACTCCTGCCCGCTCGAGACCCACTGCGGCACCATCGACACCGGCCACTACTGCCTGCGCGATCGCCGCGGCGGCGGCTGCTCGACCACACTCGGCGCGGCCGACGCCTCGACCGCTGTCGGCTTCGGGCTGGTGCTGATGCTGCTCGGGCTCGGCCTGATTCGCCGCCGCGTCCGTCAGTAGTTGAGAAAAACGCGCCCTGCGTCGACGCCGGCGCGCTCGAGGACCTCGCGCACCCCGCTCACCATCGGCTTCATCCCGCACAAAAAGGCGACCGCGCGGCCGGGATCGATCTCGAGCCAGCTCAGCGACTCGGCGACCTCCTGCACGTAGCCGCGCGGGCCCTCCCACGTTTGGTTCGGCTTGGACGCGCAGAGCACCACGTGCACGCCCGCCCGCGCCCACTCGGCCTGCTCGCGAAGGTAGGCGAACTCCTCGTGGCCGCGCTGGCCGTAGAAGAGCGCGACCCGGCCGTAGCGCTCGCGCTCGGCGAGCACCGCCT
>JANWLJ010000317.1 GCA_025450955.1 Polyangium sp. (in: bacteria)
CGGGTGCGCGCCCTGCGTCAGCTCCTGGCCATCGGGCTTTTTTTCGCGGCGGGGTCGGCACGCGCCGATCCGGCGGCGTGCGTGGCGCGCTACTTCGGCGTCGATCCGGCGCACTTCGCCGCGCCCGCTCCGTCGGGCTCGCGACAAAATGCGCGCAGCTTCGCCGAGCGGCTCGAGCACCCGACGCTCGCCGATATGTTTTCGATTCGCTATCGGACCGGCCCGATCGCGCCGGTCACCGAGGTCGACCACGATCCCGGGCGCATCCGGCTCACCCCGCTGTTCGCCGCCGCCTATCCCGCGGGCAAGCTGGTGAGCGCGCGCTTCTTCGGCCACCGGGTGCGGGTGCAACCAAAGGTGGCCGCCGCGCTCGCTCGCGTCGAAAAGCGGCTCTCGTCGGTGGCGGCGGCGCGGCCGTTCGTGGCGAAGCTCGGCGGCGCCTACAACGATCGCGCGATCGCCGGCACCGATCGCAAGAGCGCGCACGCCTGGGGCATCGCGATCGATCTCGATCCCGATCTCTCCTACTACTGGCGCTGGGAGCGGCACGGCTGGAAGAACCGCCTGCCCCAATCCGTAGTCGACGCCTTCGAGGCCGAAGGCTTCATCTGGGGCGGACGCTGGTACCACTTCGACACCATGCACTTCGAGTATCGCCCCGAGCTCCTCGACGCGAGCTGCTATCCCGCGACCTGATCTGGCGGCAGATCTTTTGCGCCGCCGGCGCGTTCGATGGGTCATGCGCCTGTTCCTGGCGGTGGTGTGTCTGGCGCTCGTTGGCATCGCGACCGTCGCCCGCGGTGCGCCCGACTGCCGGCTGCGCGGAAGGCCCTGGCTCGAGGCGAAAGTGGCCGGCGCGACCACGCCGCTCGAGCGCGCGGTCGATGCGCGGCTCGGCGAAACCATCGAGGTGTTTGTGGTCGCGCCCGGGTTTCTCGACGGGCGCGCGGTCCAGTTCAGCGAAGCGCCGGGACGCCGGCACGTGTCCTGGCGGGCGGCGGGCTGCGGGCCGATGACGGTGGCGTGGCGGCGCATCGAGCCGCGCATGCTGCACACCACCACGCGCGGACCCGATCCGAAGACCAAGCTCTACGCCAACGCGGTGCTGTTTGGTCCGCATCACGGCAAATGGATCGGCTTCGATCGGATCGAATATTTCGAGACGCCGATTCCGGACCAGCGCGAGCCGCGATTGCAAGTGCGTGATGCGCGCCCGAGCGCCGCGACCGGTCTTCGCCGTCCACCGCCGCGCGATCGGCTCGGCACCCTGCGGCTCGCAGCGACGGTGAGCGCCGGCGGCGTGACCCTCTCCACGCCCGGGCTCGAGGCCGCGCCGGACGGACAGATCGGGCCGAGCGTTTTGCGCTACAGCTTCCGCTCCGGCGACGATTTCCTCGGCTGGCTCAGCTCGTTCTACAACGTGCCCTACCTGTTCGGCTCGGCCGGACGCGGCGCGCGCAGCCAGGCCGAGCGCTACGTCGGCGCCGACTGCGCCGACATCCTGGTGGCGGCCTTGCGCCGCTCGGGCCTGCATCATCTCGAATATTCGAGCGTGGGCGAATTGGTCGACGCGCTTCCTCAGGTCGCCGGCCCGTCGGTGATGAATGGCGCGCCGGCCGAGCCTGCGATCGCGATCGGCGGGAGTCGGGGCGCGCGGCCGGGCGATCTGATCGCGCTCGACTATATCGGCGTCGACGAGCTGCCGGGCGCCTGGGATCACATCGTCGCGCTGGTCGAAGATCGCGGCCCGGACGGCAAGCCCGACGGGCAGCTCGGCCCCGACGATCTGGTCGCCGACTCGGGCAGCTCCGATGGGCTCACCTTAGCGCCGCTCGGCGATCAAGGGCAGGTGCGCCTCGAGGTGCTGCGCCCGCAGTGAAGCTGGCTCACCTTCCGGGCAAGAGCTCGAGCAGGTGCGCCGGTACGCGCTCGCCGAGATAGCCATCGACCGAGGCGCCGCGCGCGATCACCACCAGCCGCGCATCGCCGGTCTCGTAGATCGAGATGGTGGCGCGCTCGCCCGCAAACCGCTCGTCGGCGCGCGCCGAGAACGCGCCCGAGCGCACCAACTGCCCGACGGTGCGCGTCTTCAGTCGAAAGATCTCGCCGGCGTGAGCGAGCGTTTCGGGCGCGCCCTCGACCGCCACCAGGGTCCGCGCGAGCAGCGACGGATCGAGCTCGCCCGACGCGACATGGAGAAACCGCTCGGCGTTGCCGTCGGAGAGTCGATAGAGCCGCTGCCCGCCCGGCTCGGCGAATCCGATCGCGCCCTCGACCAGCCAATCGGTGCCGAGGTGCTGCACGATGTCGCCCGGCTCGAGCGTGGCGCAGGTCCGCTCGGCCGCTTCGAGCGCGAGCGGCGCGCCGCGGGGTCCCTCGGGCAGCTCGCCCGGACGCGACTTGGACCACAGCGCGTAGGAGGCGAGCCCGATGCTCGCCATCAGACCAAGGAGGATCAGCTCCACCCCATCATTATAAAACCGCCCGGCCGCGCGCCATTGGTCGGATCTCTCTGCTAACGCATTGCGTAAGCATTTCGCGCATCTCTTAGATCGTTGACTTCGCCGGCGGACGCGGTTAAATGCGCCCCGCAACCCTCGCAGCTTCGGAGAGTGTCCATGCTCGCAAAAGGGCAGCCGGTGTCGGTTTCACCGCCGCGCAATCCCGACGAAGTGTTCTCGATCCTGGATGAGGACGGCAACGTCCGAAAGGGCGTGCGCGCGCCCGAGGTGCCGGACGAGGCCTGTCTCAAGCTCTATCGCGGCCTGCTCCAGGTGCGGCTCGTCGACGATCGGTATATGAAGCTCCAGCGCCAGGGGCGGCTCGGCTTCTACATGCAGTCGACCGGCGAGGAGGCGACCCACTTCGGCGGGGCTTACGCGCTTCGGGACAGCGACTGGGTCTTTCCGTCGTATCGCGAGCCGGGCCTGGCGTTTTGGCGCGGCTACTCGCTCACCGACTTCACCAACCAGCTCTTCGGCAACTGCGAAGATCCGGTCAAGGGCCGGCAGATGCCGGTGCACCACTCGGCGCGCTGGCTCAACTTCGTCTCGATCTCGTCGCCGGTCGGCACCCAGATTCCGCAGGCGGTCGGGATGGCGATGGCCGCGCGCATCTCGAAGAAGGACGACGTGGCGCTGGTCTACTTCGGCGAGGGCGCGACCTCGACCGGACAGTTTCACGTCGGGATGAACTTCGCCGGGGTGTTCAAGGCGCCGTGCATCTTCTTCTGCCGCAACAACGGCTGGGCGATCTCGACCTCGCGCGAGAAGCAGACCGCCTCGAAGTCGTTCGCGGTCAAAGCGCTCGCCTACGGGATGCCGGGCGTGCTCGTCGACGGCAACGATCTGCTCGCGATCATCGCGGTGATGGAAGACGCGGTCAAGCGCGCGCGCGCCGGCGAAGGGCCGACGCTGGTCGAGGCGCTCACCTATCGGCGCGGCGGCCACTCGTCCTCCGACGATCCGAACGCCTATCGCGATCCCACCGAGGTGGCCGCCTGGGAGGCGCAGGATCCGATCGAGCGCTGGCGGCGCTATCTGGTGAAGCGAAATCTGTGGAGCCAGGAGCTGCACGATCGTTACGCGCAGGAGATCACCGACGAGATGATGGCGGCGCTCAAGCACGCCGAGTCGCTCGGCCCGCCGCCGGTCGAGAGCATGTTCGACGACGTGTTCGCCGAGCTCCCGCCGCACCTCGCCGAGCAGAAGGCCGAGTGCCTCGCCGGCCCGCGCCCGAAATCCGGTCACGGAGGCCACTAGGAATGCCCGTCTACAACATCATCCAAGCGGTCAACGACGCGCTCCGTCTCGAGATGAAGCGCGACCCGCGCGTGGTCGTGCTCGGCGAGGACGTCGGCAAGTTCGGCGGCGTGTTCCGCGCCACCAGCGGGCTGTACGACGAGTTCGGGCCCGATCGCGTGATGGACACGCCGCTGGCCGAGTCGGGGATCATCGGCACCGCGATCGGGATGGCGCTCTATGGCCTGAAGCCCGTGCCGGAGATCCAGTTCGCCGACTTCATCTATCCCGCCTACGATCAGATCGTCAACGAGCTGGCCAAGTTTCGCTATCGCTCGGGCGGGCAGTACCCGACGCCGGTGGTGATTCGCACGCCCTACGGCGGCGGCATCCGCGGCGGGCACTATCACTCGCAGTCGCCCGAGGCCTACTTCGTTCACACCCCGGGGCTGAAGGTGGTGATCCCGTCGAACCCGTACGACGCCAAGGGCCTCTTGCTCTCGGCGATTCGCGGCGAAGATCCGGTGATCTTCATGGAGCCGAAGCGGGTCTATCGCGCCGCCAAGGGCGAGGTGCCCGAGGACGACTACACGATTCCGATCGGGCAGGCCAAGATCGTCCGCGAAGGATCGCAGGTGACGCTCCTGTGCTACGGCGCGATGGTGCACACCTGCATGGAGGCGGCCGAGAAGGCCGCGGCCGAGGGGTTCGATCCCGAGATCATCGATCTGCGCACGCTGTTGCCGCTCGACACCGAGACGGTCCTTCAGTCGGTGCGCAAGACCGGGCGGGTGGTGATCGCGCACGAGGCGCCGCGCACCTGCGGCTACGGCGCCGAGCTGGCGGCGATGATCGCCGAGCGCGCGCTGCTCTCGCTCGAGGCCCCGATCGCGCGGGTGACCGGGTTCGACACGCCGTTTCCGTACACGCTCGAGAACGAATATCTGCCGTCGCCGGATCGCGTCGCGCAGGCGATCAAGCAGACCGCCACCTACTAACCTTCGGAGTTTCGCATGGCGTTCGAGTTCCGGCTGCCCGACATCGGAGAAGGCGTGGTCGAGGGCGAGGTGGTCAAGTGGCACCTCAAGGCCGGCGATCCGGTGGCCGAAGATCAGCCGATGGTCGAGGTGATGACCGACAAGGCCACCGTCGAGATTCCGTCGCCGAAGGCGGGCACCATTCGCGAGATCCGCGCGCCCGAGGGAAAGATGTGCGCGGTGGGCGCGGTGATGGTGGTGATCGACGAGGCGGGCGCGGCGAAAGCGGCTCCGGCTCCGGCGCAGGCGAGCCCGCACCCCGTCGAATCCAAGACAATGGCGCCGAGCCGGCCGGCCGCTGTAAACGGCCAGGTGGTGGCGCTTCATCCTGCGGCGCGCGCGGGCAAGGTGCTGGCGACGCCGGCCACCCGCAAGCTGGCGCGCGATCTCGACGTCGATCTCTCGACGGTGGCGGCCTCCGGCCCGAACGGCCGGGTCACCCACGACGACGTGCGCCAGGCGGCGTCGGGTGGCGGGCGGGCGCTCGCGGCGGCCGCGGTCGCCTATGCGCCGATGCCGGTTCACGTCGAAGCGAACGACGTTCGCATTCCGTTTCGCGGCGTGCGCAAGAAGATCGCCGAGAACATGCACCGCTCGCGGCAGACCGCCGCGCACTTCACCTACGTCGAGGAGTGCGACGTCACCGAGCTCGGGCAGCTCCGCAAGCGGGCGCGCGCGCGCGCCGAGGAGCGCGGGATCAAGCTGTCATTTCTGCCGTTCATCATCAAGGCGGTGTGCGCGGGGCTGAAGAAGTTCCCGATCGTCAACGCCACGCTCGACGAGGGCCAGCAGGAGATCGTCCTGCGCAAGCGCTATCACATCGGGGTGGCGGCGGCGACCGCCGACGGATTGATCGTGCCGGTGGTGCGCGACGCCGATCAGCGGAGCCTGTTCGACATCGCCAAGACGCTCGACGAGCTGAGCGAAAAGGCGCGCGCGGGCAAGGCAACCCGCGAAGATCTCACCGGCTCGACCTTCACCATCTCGTCGCTCGGCGCGCTCGGCGGCGTCTTGGCGACGCCGATCATCAACTTCCCCGAAGTGGCGATCCTCGGCGTGCACGCGATCAAGGACACGCCGGTGATCCGGGACGGCAACGTGGTCCCGGGCAAGGTCATGTACCTGTCGGTGTCGATCGACCACCGCATCGTCGACGGCGCCATGGGCGCGCGCTGGATGAACGTGGTGAAGGA
>JANWLJ010000318.1 GCA_025450955.1 Polyangium sp. (in: bacteria)
CGCGGGTCTCGGTGTTCGACGAGATGCGCACCTGCGCGCGTTTGCAAATGGTCGGGCGCGCCCTCGCGGGAGCGCCAGATGCCGGTCAAGCGATCGTCGCGGAGAGCTGCTTCCGCATGGGCACCTCGGGCGGCGGCGAGGTGCTCGGCCTGCCAGTCGGCAGCCTCGCCGTCGGGCACAGGGCCGATCTGGTGTTCGTCGACCTCGACGATCCGTCGCTCTGGCCCGAGCAGTCGCTCGCCAAAAACGTCGTCTACTCGATGAGCCCCCGCGCGATCACCGACGTCTTCGTCGACGGCCGCGAGGTGGTGCGCGATCGCGCCCTCGTCCACGTGCCGCTCTCCGAAGTCCAATCGCGTGTCCGCGCCCTCACCCACGACTGGACCCGCGACTGATCCGTCCGGAGCTGCTGCTCTACGAAATTCGCTCGACGAGCGCGACGACTTCGACGTGGGCGGCGTGGGGCATCATGTCGATCGGTTGGGCGCGGGTGGCGCGGTAGCCGGAGTCGGTGAGGCGGCCGAGATCGCGGGCGAGGGTCATCGGGTCGCAGGAGATGTAGACGATGCGCTCGGGAAAGAGGGCGACCAGATCGGAGAGGGCGTCGAGGGCGCCCGAGCGCGGCGGGTCGAGGACCACCACGTCGAAGCGCTCGCCGGCTTCGGCGAGCTTGCGGGTGGCGGTGGCGGCGCTCTCGGCGCGCACGCTCCAGCGCTGCGAGGTCGGAGTGCGCGGGGAGGCGAGGCGCAGGTTTTCGATCAGGCGGGCGGCGGCGTCGCGATCGCTCTCGACCGCGACCACCTGCGCGCGGGCGACCAGGTCGCGGGTGAAGTTGCCGTCGCCGGCGTAGAGCTCGAGCAGGCGGCGCTCGCCGGGCTCGCCGGCGGGCAGGGCGAGCGAGCGGACCAGGCGCCGCAAGACTTCGTTCTGCGCGAAGTTGGCCTGGGCAAAGCCGGCCGCCGAGGCGAGGTGGCCTGAGCCGATGTCGAGGAGCGGCGCGCCGTAGACCCGGGTGGTGCCCTGCGCGCGGACGGTGACCCCGGCGATCCCGTGCGCGTGCAGGAGCGCGCCCGCCAGATCGGCGAGCGTCTCGGGAGCGGCGTTCCAGCCGGGCTCGATCGCGAGCTGGACCTCACCGTCGGGAGCGAGCAGGCCCGAGAGCGTGCCCTCCTCTCCGAGCGCGGATCCGAGCGCCTGACGGGCCGCCTGCATCGCCGCGTCGAGGCGCGGATCGAGGGCGAGACAGTGATCGACGTCGACCACGCGATGCGATCGATGGGCGTGAAAGCCGATCGCGCGGCCGCGGCCGGTCATCTTCGCGCGGGTGCGATAGCCGAGCCAGGCGGGGGCGGGCAGGATCGGCTCGACGAGCGCTCCCGATTTTTCCAGCGCGTGGCGCACGATCTCTTCTTTGGCGGCGAGCTGGGCGGCGAGCTCGACGTGCTGCCACGGACAGCCGCCGCAAGAATCGGCGCCGCGGTCGACGAGCGGACAGGGCGCCGCCACCCGCGCGCCCGGCTCGATCACCTGCTCGAGGTCGCCGCGCGCGTACGCTTTTTTGCGCTCGGTGAGCCGCACCCGCACCAGATCGCCCGGCGCGCCGCCGGCGACGAAGGTGACCCGGCCCTCGTCGTCGCGCCCGACCGCGTCGCCGCCGAAAGCGAGTGAAGAGAGTCGCAAGGTGATCCGCTGCTCGCCGGCATCGGAGTCGCGAGGCGGTTTGCCGAGCTTCACTACGGATGTTCCTGCGCGCCCGGTCCGGTCTTGACGTGGAAATCGAAAGTGCCGTCGAGATGGCCGGCCACCTGCGGCGCCACCGCGACTCCGCCCGAGCCGCCGAGCGTGAGCGCGCGCCGGTCGACTACGTCGAATTGAAAGCTCGCGGTCAACGGATCGCCCGGGTAGATGGCGAAGTCGGCGGGCGCCGCGCCGGAGGCGGCCGCGCCGAAGCGCGAGAAGGTGATCGTGCCGTCGAGCTCGAGCCCGGTGAAGTCCTGGGTGCAGGTGTGATTGAGCCGGAGGTCGGCGCGCACGTTGGTCGCCGGCCCGACGGTGATCGGCTGGCCGAGCGCGTCGGCGACCAGCCGCACGTTGCCGACGCTGAGCTCGATCACGTCGGCGGCGTCGAGGGTGTTCTGCGACTGCTCGCGAATGAGCACCTTGTTCATCGGCTCGGCGCGATCGGCGTCCAGCGTCGGGGCGGCGACGAAATAGGTGGGCTTGAGATCGTAGGCGACCTGCGCGGTCAGGCTGCCGAGCGGATGGTTGATCGCCGGCGGGAGGCCCGAGACGGTGCACTGCTCGACGTAGATCGTCCCGGAAGCGGTGCCGGTGCCGGCGCCGACGCAGCCCGACAGGCCGACGGTGAAGAGCGCTGCGAGCGCGAGCGGCTTTGGCATCTTCGGCCAGAATAGCGCGCCCGGCGGCGTTGACAAGCGGGCGGCCTTGGCTAAAAGTCCGAGCGGCATGGACAAGTCGTTCTCCGACGCATCGAGCGCGCTTCACGATCTGTTCGACGGCGCCACCCTCCTCGCCGGCGGCTTCGGCCTGTGCGGCAACCCGGAGAATTGCATCCGGGCGATCCGCGAGCGCGGCACCAAGAACCTCACCATCGTCTCGAACAACTGCGGCGTCGACGACAAGGGGCTCGGGATCCTGCTCGCCGCCGGCCAGGTGAAGAAGATGGTCTCGTCGTACGTCGGCGAGAACAAGGTGTTCGAGCGGCTCTATCTCGAGGGCAAGCTCGAGGTGGAGCTCTGTCCCCAGGGCACGCTCGCCGAGCGGCTGCGCGCGGGCGGCGCCGGCATCCCCGCTTTTTTCACGCCGACCGGCTACGGGACGCTCCGGGCCGAGGGGCGCGAGACCCGCGTCTTCGACGGGCGGCCGTGCGTGATGGAGACCGCGATCAAAGGCGACTTCGCGATCGTCAAGGCGTGGAAGGGCGACCGCTGGGGCAACCTCGACTATCGCAAGACCGCGCGCAACTTCAATCCGATGATGGCCGCCGCGGGCAAGATCACCGTCGCTGAGGTGGAAGAGCTGGTCGAGGTGGGCGCGCTCGCCCCCGACGAGATCCACACCCCCGGCATCTACGTGCAGCGCATTTTTCAGGGCCGCGATTATCAAAAGCCGATCGAAAAAAAGACGACCAGGCCGCGCAACCTCGTCGGCACAGCCTCCTCGGTGCAGCTCGCCTCGCCGCCGGCTCGGCTCGGCGAAGGCAAACGATGAAGCTGGTCGCGGTCACCAAGGTGCACGATCCCGGCGCCGCCGAGGTGGCGCGCGATGAGCTCGAGTCGCGCGGGATGGTGGTCGAGCTCAAGCGGCTCGGCAACGATCCCTATTTCGGCTCGGTCGGGATCGAGATCGAGGTGCGGGTGCCGGCCGATCGGGTGGCCGAGGCGGAGGCGATCCTCGCGCGGCTCGCGGTCGAGGCCGAAGAGGCGGCGCTCAGCCAGTCGACAGAGTCGCCGCCCGTCGAGGAGGCGGCCGCACGCGATCGTCCGGCGCGCCCGCCGATGCCGCGCGCGCTCGTGGCCGGCGTCGCCGCGCTGGTGGTGATCGCCTTCGGGCTGGTCTACCTGTTTCGCGCGCTTTATTAGGAGACGAGATGGCACTCGATCGTGAGCAGATGGCCCGGCGCGTCGCCAAGGAGCTGCAGGACGGCTTCTACGTCAACCTCGGGATCGGGATGCCGACCCTGGTCGCCAACTACATTCCGCCGGGCGTCGACGTGCTGCTCCAGTCGGAGAACGGGCTCCTCGGGATCGGGCCGTTTCCGCTCGAGGGCGACGAAGATCCGGATCTGATCAACGCCGGCAAGCAGACCGTGACCGAGCTGCCGGGCTCGTCGTTCTTCTCGTCGGCGGAGTCGTTCGCGATGATCCGCGGCGGGCACATCGACATGTGCGTGCTCGGCGCGATGCAGGTCTCCGAACATGGCGACCTCGCCAACTGGATGATCCCCGGCAAGATGGTCAAGGGGATGGGCGGCGCGATGGATCTGGTCGGCGGCGCCAAGCGGGTGATCGTGCTCATGGAGCACGTCGCCAAGGGCGAAAAGAAGATCCTCGAGAAGTGCTCGCTGCCGCTCACCGGGGTCAAGGTGGTGCACCAGATCGTCACCGACCTGGCGGTGATCGACGTCGGCGAGCGCGGGCTCATCCTGCGCGAGCTCGCCCCCGGCGTCTCCATCGAAGAAGTGCAGGCGCAGACCGAGCCCAAGCTCACGCTCGAGGGCACGCCGAAGACGATGGATATTTCGTGAACGAGGACGCGCCGCCGAAGGACATGCGCGCGCGGCTCTCGGCGTGGCGCGCGCGGCTCGATCAGGCGAAGAAGAAGGCGCCCCTTCGCAAGGAGCGGTTCGAGACCACGGCCGAGATCCCGCTCGAAGATCTCTACACCGCCACCGATGCGCCCGTCGACGAGGCGCGCGAGCTCGGGCTACCGGGGGAATATCCGTTCACCCGCGGCGTGCAGCCGACCATGTATCGCGGGCGGCTGTGGACCATGCGCCAGTACGCCGGCTTCGGCGACGCCGCCGAGTCGAACCGGCGCTATCACTATCTCTTGAAGCAGGGCCAGACCGGGCTGTCGGTGGCGTTCGATCTGCCGACCCAGATGGGGCGCGATCCCGACCATCCGCTCGCGCGCGGCGAGGTCGGTCGGGTGGGCGTCTCGATCGCGTCGCTCGACGACATGCGGCTCCTCCTCGATGGGCTGCCGCTCGGCGAGATCTCGACCTCGATGACCATCAACGCCACCGCCTCGACCCTGCTCGCGCTCTATGTCGCGATCGCCGACGAGCGTGGGATTCCGCGCGCCAAGCTCTCCGGCACCATTCAAAACGACATTCTCAAAGAGTACATCGCGCGCGGAACCTATATTTATCCGCCGCGCCCGTCGATGCGGCTGGTGGTCGACACCTTCGCCTGGTGCAAGGTCGAGGTGCCGCGCTGGAACACCATCTCGATCTCGGGCTATCACATCCGCGAGGCGGGCTCGGACGCGGTGCAGGAGGTCGCCTTCACCCTCGCCGACGGGATCGCCTACGTCGAGGCGGCGGTCAAGGCGGGGCTCGACGTCGACGAGTTCGCCGGGCGGCTCTCGTTCTTCTTCAACGCGCACAACGTGCTCGTCGAGGAGGTGGCCAAGTATCGCGCCGCCAGGCGGCTGTGGGCGCGGATCATGCGCTAGCGCTTCTTGGCCAAAGATCCGAAGAGCTGGCAGCTCCGCTTTCACGCGCAGACCGCCGGCTCGTCACTGCAGGCGCAGCAGCCGCAGGTCAACGTGGTGCGCACCACCGTGCAGGCGCTGGCGGCGGTGCTCGGCGGCGCGCAGTCGCTCCACACCAACGCGTTCGACGAGGCGCTCGCGCTGCCGACGGAGAATTCGGCGCGGCTGGCGCTGCGCACCCAGCAGGTGCTCGCCTATGAGTCGGGCGCGGGCGATCTGGTCGATCCGCTCGGCGGCGCCTATGCGATCGAGGCGCTCACCCGCGAGATCGAGCGGCAGGCGGAGGAGCACCTCGCGCGCATCGACGAGCTCGGCGGAATGGTCGCGGCGATCGAGCAGTCGCATCCGCAGCGGGCGATCGAGAAGCGGGCCTACGAGTATCAGCGCGCGATCGAGAAGAAGCAGCAGATCATCGTCGGGCTGAACGAGTTTCAGATCGACGAGGCGCCGCCCGAGGGGCTGCTCAAGATCAACCCGGCGCTCGAGCAGAGCCAGAAGACGCGGGTGGGCGAGCTCCGCCGGCGCCGCGACGACAAGAGCGCGCACGAGGCGCTCGCCGCGTTAGGAGAGGCCGCCCGCGGAAGCGACAATCTTTTGCCGCTCATTCTCGCGAGCGTCAAAGCGCAGGCGACGGTGGGCGAGATCTCCGACGCTCTGCGCGCGGTCTTCGGCGAGCATCGCGAAGGCGGCCGCTGAATCTCCGGCTTGAAAAAGCCTGAAATCGGCAGGCGCGCCGGCGTAAGGTC
>JANWLJ010000319.1 GCA_025450955.1 Polyangium sp. (in: bacteria)
CGGCCGGCCGTAGAACGACGGCGAGGCCGGCAGCACCAGCGCGCCGGCGCGGGTCACCTGGGCCATGTTCTCGAGGTGGATGAGCGACAGCGGCGTGTCGCGCGCGACCAGGATCAGCTTGCGGCGCTCCTTGAGCATCACGTCGGCGGCGCGGCCGACCAGATCGTCGGAGAGGCCGTGAGCGATGCGCGCCAGGCCGCCCATCGAGCAGGGGATGATCACCATCGCGCGAAAATTCGCCGAGCCGGAGGCGAACGGCGCCGAGAAGTCGCGCGGGTCCCACTGGCGAAAGGGCAGCTCGCGCGGCGGCGTCCCTACCTCGGTCGCCCAGACCTTCAGCGCCGCGGTCGAGAACACCACGTGAGGGATCACCACCTCGGGGCCGAGCGCGGCAAGAATTTCGAACAGGCGACGGGCGTAGGGCGCGCCCGAGGCGCCGCCGACCGCGACCACCAGCTCGAGCGGACCGTTCACGATTTCACCTCGGCGATGAGCAGCGCGGCGACCCCGACGGTGAGATCGATCCCGCGCACGTTGTCGAAGCCGGCCTGGCGCGCGAGGGTTTCCGCCTCTTCGCGGGTGGCGAAGCGCTCGATCGAGCGGGCGAGATAGCGATAGGCGGAGGCGTCGCCGGAGATGAGGCCACCGACGAGCGGGAGAACTTTGCGGTTGTAGATCACCTGCACCGCGCGGGTGAGCGCGCGGCGGGGGCGGAAGAAATCGAGCACCACCAGGCGGCCGCCGGGAGCGAGCACGCGGCGCATCTCGCGCAGGCCGGCGAGCGGATCGTCGAGGTTGCGCAGGCCGAAGCCGCACAGCGCGCCGGAAAAAACTCCGTCTGCAAACGGCAACCGCTGCGCGTCGGCGCGCACCAGCGGGATCGACGTCTTCAACTTTGTGCGCCCGCGCTCGAGCATGTGCTGGGCGAAATCGCTCGCCACCACCTCGGCGCCGCGCGCCTGCGCGAGCCGCGACAGGTCGAGCGTGCCGGCGCACAGATCGAGGACCGCACGACCGCGCACCTCGCCGAGCGCGAGGACCGCGCGCCGGCGCCAACTTTGGTCGATGCCGAGCGAGAGCACGCGATTGAGCGCGTCGTAGGTCGGCGCGATCCGATCGAACATGCCGTTGACATCCGCGCTCACCTTCGCGCCTCGATGCCGAGCTCGGGCCACAGGCGGTCGACGCGCGCCTGCACCTCGGGCGACATGGTGGCGACCTCGGGCCAGCTGCGCTCGTAGCCCTCCTCTTTCCACTTCGCGGTGGCGTCGATGCCCATCTTTCCGCCGAACCCGACGGTGCACGACGCGTGGTCGAGCACATCGTAGGGCCCGTCGGAGATCATCACGTCGCGCTTGGGATCGATGTTGTTGAGGACGCGCCAGGCGACCTCGGCGACATCGTGGACGTTGACGTCCTTGTCGACCACCACCACGCACTTGGTGAACATGAGCTGCCCCATGCCCCACAAGGCGTGCATGATCTTGCGCCCGTGAAACGGGTACTGCTTGTCGATGGCGACGATCGCCATGTTGTGGAACACGCCCTCGACCGGCAGGTTGTAGTCGGTGAGCTCGGGCAGCATCATGCGCAGAAGCGGTAGAAACAGCCGTTCGGTGGCTTTTCCGAGGTAGGCGTCCTCCATCGGCGGGCGGCCGACGACGGTGGCGGGATAGCTCGGATCGCGCCGGCGGGTCACGCAGGTGACGTGAAACGCGGGATAGGCGTCGCGCGGGGTGTAGTAGCCGGTGTGATCGCCGAACGGTCCTTCGTCGATGAGCGGCTCGGTCGGATCGACGTAGCCCTCGAGCACGAAGTCGGCGCAGGCCGGCACCTCGACGGAGATGGTCTTGCACGGCGAAAGCTCGACCCCGCGGCGGCGGAGAAAGCCGGCCAGCACCAGCTCGTCGACGCCCTCGGGCAGCGGCGCGGTGGCGGCGTAGGTGATCGCCGGATCGCCGCCGAGCACCACCGCCACCTCGACGCGCTTTCCGCGCTCGCGGGCTTTTTGGAAGTGGCGCATGCCGGTCTTGTGCGCCTGCCAGTGCATGCCGGTGGTGCGCGCGTCGAGGAGCTGCATGCGGTACATGCCGAGGTTGCGCGCGCCGGTTTCGGGATCGTGCGAGATCACCACCGGCAAGGTGATGAACGGACCGCCGTCTTTGGGCCAGCAGGTGAGGATCGGCAGCGCGCGCAGATCGACCTCGCGCTCGACCACCTCCTGACAGGGCGCCGCGCCGCGCGCCCGCGACGGCAGCGCGCCGGCCACCCGCGCCAGCTTGGGCAGCATCGCCAGCTTCTCCCACAAGGTGCCGGGCAGCTCGGGGCCGAGCAGCTCGGCGAGCGCGCGCGCGTGCTCGGACAGATCGTCGACGCCGAGCGCGAGCGCCCTCCGCCTTTGCGATCCGAACGCGTTGATGAGCAGCGGAAAGCGCGAGCCGCGCACCCGCTCGAAGAGGAGCGCCGGGCCGCCGCCGGCAAGCTTCATGGTGCGTCCGGCGATCTCGGAGATCTCGAGGTTGGGATCGCACTCGCGATGGACGCGCCTGAGCTCACCGGCAGCCTCGAGCCGCTCGACGAACGCGCTCAACGACGGATACATGCGCGCCTCCTTGCCATCACGACACCCGCTCGCACAGCTCGCGCGCGATGAGCTCGAGCGCGTCGACGAACGGCCGGCCGGTCGGCCGCGCGCTAGCGGCCAGCGGGGCGAGCGCGCCCTGCGCCAGCCGGGTCTCGCGCTGGGCGGCGGCGCGGGCGCGCGGTGCGGCCTCGGTGCGCGCGACCTGGGCGACCAGCGCGGCTGCGAGCGCGGGCGGCGTCTCGTCGAGATCGTGCGCGGCCTGGAGCTGGCGCCGGAGGCTCGGGTCCCCGTCGAGCGCGTAGAGGATCGGCAGGGTCAGCTTTCCCTCGCGCAGATCGCACAGCACGCTCTTGCCGAGCGCTTGCGGATCGCCTTCGACGTCGAGCACGTCGTCGACGATCTGAAACGCGCGGCCGAGGTGAAGCCCGTAGGCGCCGAGCGCGTCGATGTGCGGCTCGGGAGCGCCAGCCAACCGGGCGCCGGCCCGCCCGCACCAGGCGAACAGCGAGGCGGTCTTGCCGTCGACCACCGCCAGATAGCCAGCGGCGTCGAGATCGGCGCGGCCGCGATGGGCGAGCTGGAGCGCTTCGCCGTCGATCATCCGCGCGATCGCCAGCAAAAGCTCGGTGAGCGCGCCGTCGACGCCGGCGGCGGCGGTCAGCTCGAGCGCGCGCACCAGGAGAAAGTCGCCGCCGAGGACCGAGGCCGCGTTGCCCCACAGCACGCGCGCCGCCGGCAGGCCGCGGCGGATCCGCCCGTCGTCGAGGACGTCGTCGTGAAGGAGGGTGGCGGCGTGGACCAGCTCGGCCGCTTGCGCCAGGCTCGCCTCTGCGTCCGAGATCGAAGGCGCGCCCGAGCAGGCGCGCCGGGCCAGCACCACCAGGAGCGGGCGCACCCGCTTGCCGCCGGCCGAAAGCAGATGGCGCGCGGCCTCGGCGGCCAGACCCGGCCCACCGTCGGCGAGCCGGGGCAGCGCCTCGTCGAGGCGGGCGATCACGTCGCCGGTGAGCGCGCGCAGCGCGTCGAGACGCGCGGCGGTGCGGGCCGGGGCGGGCCCTTCGGCGGCGGCGCGCTCGAGGCGGGAGGCGGTGACGGCGAGGTCGGCGTGTCCGCGCAGCATGCGTGAACTTTCAAAAAGTTTTGAAACTTCATAAACCACCCCCCGCCACAGTCAAGCGGCCACTCGATCCGCCGCCACGAAACGCGAGCGGTTTCATGGTTCAATGCGCCGGTGAATCGCACTGGGCCGTTCGAGGTAGCCTGCGCCGACGGGTGGACGCTGCGCGGCGAGCTCCGGTCGCCGCCTGCGCCCAAGGCGGTGGCGGTGGTCGGCCACGCGATGATGGTCGATCGGCGCACCCTCGATCGTCCGCGCGAGGCCGGCCTGGTGTCGCGGCTCGCCTCAGGCGGCGTGGCAGTGGTGTGGCCCGATCTGCGCGGCCACGGCGAGAGCGGCCCGCGCCCCGAGGAGGGCGGCGACTGGAGCTACGACGATCTGGTCGAGCAGGATGTGCCCGCGCTGGTCGGATTTGCGCGCGCGCGATTTCCCGGGCTGCCCTGCTTCGCGATCGGCCACAGCCTGTTCGGCCACGTCGTGCTCGCGCACCTGGCGCGCCATCCCGATCTCCCGCTCGACGGATTGGTGATGCTCGCCGGCAACGCGCCGAATCCCGATTGGCGAAAGCGCCCGCTGTCGTGGCTGAAAAAGGGCGCGCTCATCGAAGCGATGCACGCCTTTACTCTCGCGTTGGGGCGGCTGCCGATCCGGCGGCTCGGGCTCGGCACCGACGACGAGCCGCGCGGCTACATCGCCGATTTTTCGCGGATGTGGCGGCTGCCCGACTGGCGCGCCCGCGACGGCTTTTCCTATTTCGCCGCGCTCGGACAGGTGCGCACGCCGATTTTGGCGCTGACCGGCGCCGCCGATCGGCTGCTCGCGCCGCACGAGGATGTGCGCGGTCTGATGTCCGAGGTGCCGCACGCCACCGTCGAGGTGGTGGGAAAGCAGAGCGGCCTGTCCTTCGATCCCGACCACATGGGGCTGGTGCTCGATGCGCGCGCCCGGCCGGTGTGGGATCGCGTGCTCGCGTTCGTGCTTCGTTAGATTGCTTCGCCGCGAAGCAGGCGCTCGAAGGCGGCTTCGTCGATCACCCGAGTGCCTTTTTTCTGCGCGTCGTTGAGCTTGGTCGCGCCGACGTCGGCGCCGGCGACGAGATAGTGGGTTCCCTTCTTGACCGTCTTGTCGAACACGCCGCCGGCACTTTCGATCTCGGCCTGGATCTCGGAGCGCGGGCGCGAGAGCGTGCCGGTCACGCACAGGCGCAAGCCGGCGAGCGGCCCCGAGCGCTCGATCTTCGGCTCGCTCGGCGAGACGCCGCGCGCGATCAATTTTTCCAGCACCTCGCGATGGCGCGGCTCGGCGAAGAAGCGCGCCACCGCGCTCGCCCGCTCGTCGCCAAAACCGTGGATCTCGAGCAGCGTCTTTTCGATCTCCTCGGGCGTGGCGGCGATCAGCTTCGGCAGGCTCTGATAATGTTCGGCGATCGCGCGCGCCCACACCTCGCCGATGCCGGGCATGCCGAGCCCGATGAGGAGCCGCGAGAGCGTGGCGGTTTTTTTCGAGTGCGCGATCGCCTGAATCACGTTCTCCGCGCTCTTCGGCCCGACCCGCTCGAGCTCGACCAGCTGCTCGGCGGTGAGGTCGTAGAGATCGGCGACGTCTCCGATGAGCCCGCGCTCGACGAGCTGCGCCACCAAGGACGGGCCGAGGTGCTCGATGTTCATCGCGTCGCGATGGCTGAAGAACTCGATCGAGCGCGCCTTTTGCACCGGGCAGCCGAAGGTGTTCGGACAATAGAGCGCGACCTGTTCCTCTTCACGCACGAGCGGCGTGCCGCACGAGGGACAATTCGCGGGCACCTCGATCGGCCGGCGATTGTGCGCGCGCTCCATCACGGTGATTACGTAGGGAATGATCTCGCCGGCCTTTTCGATCAGCACCCGATCGCCGACCGCGACGTCGAGCCGGCGGATCTGGTTGGCGTTGAAGAACGAAGCGCGCTTGACGGTGGTGCCGCCGAGCTCGACCGGCTCGAAATGGCCGAGCGGGGTGATCGCGCCGGTGCGCCCGACGTTCCAATCGACTTGCAAGAGCCGGGTGGTCGCCTGCTCGGCGGGAAACTTGTACGCGATCGCCCAGCGCGGCGCGCGCGAGGTGGCGCCGAGCTCGCGGCGCTGCGCGATCTCGTCGACCTTGATCACCACGCCGTCGACGGCAAACGGCAGCTCCATCCGCCGATCGGCCCAGCCTTCGACCGCCGAAAGGAGCTCGGGCAAGGTCTCGACGCGCGCGATCTCGGTCGAGACCGGCAGGCCGAGCTGCTTCATCCAGGCGAGCAGCTCGAAGTGCGTCTTCGCCGGGCCGTCGCCGACCACCTCGTAGGTGAGGAGCTTCATCGGCCGGCGGGCGGCCTCGCGCGGATCGAGCAGCTTGAGCGAGCCGCCGGTCGAGTTGCGCGGATTTTTCCACGGCTCTTCGCCCGCGCGCACCCGCTCAGCGTTGATCTTCTCGAAGCCGGCGCGCTCCATATAGACCTCGCCGCGCACCTCGACCGAGACCGGGCGGGTGAGCTTGAGCGGCAGCGCGCGAATGGTGCGCAAATTCTGGGTCACGTCCTCGCCGATGGTGCCGTCGCCGCGGGTGGCGCCGAGGACGAACTCACCGGCGTCGTACTTGAGCTCGATGCCGATGCCGTCGATCTTGGGCTCGACCACCAACGCCGGCCTGGCGCCGCCGAGGCCGCGCACCAGCCGCTCGTAAAAAGCGGTCAGCTCGTTTTCGTCGTAGGTGTTGTCGAGCGAGAGCATCGGCACCGCCCGCACCACCTTGGGAAAGGCGGAGACCGGCAGCGCGCCCACCCGCTGGGTCGGCGACCACGGCACGATGAAGTCGGGGTGCTCGGCCTCGAGCGCGCGCAGCCGCGCGAACAGCCGGTCGTACTCGACGTCCGCGACGGTCGGATCGTTTTCGACGTAGTAGCGGCGGTCGTGCTCGAGGATCTCGCGACACAGCCGCTCGTAATCGGCCCGCGCGTCCATGGACTACAGAATCGGCTCCGGCTCTTCGTCCTCGTCGGAGTCGTCCTCCTCGAGCTCTTTCTTGCCGGTCTCGACGATCTCGATCTCGCCGGTGACGATCTCGATCTCGCCGGTGGGCGAGTCGTCGTCGAGCGGATCGCGATCGAGCAAGAGCTTGCCGACCTCGGGCGTGCGCTTCTGGCCGCGCACGCAGCCGGCCACCACCGTGACCGCGAAGCTCGAGCCGGTGAAGTAGGCATCGATCGCCGACTTCGCCTCCCAGAACACCTTCTGCATCTGCTCGCCCTTGCCCGCGATCGCCTTCCAGTCCGAGAGCGGGCCGTACTCGATCACCGGCGCGAAGAAGAACTCGCGGCTCGAGCGAAACAGGAGGGTGAAGGTCTCGTAGTCGGCGGTGACGTCGGCGAGGCCGGCGTCCTCGAGCCACGCCTCGGCCTGCTCGAGCGGCGGAAAGCGGGTGAGATAGGCGTCGAGGCGATCGATCGCGTCCTGGCGATCTTGCTTGATCAAGACCTCGCGGAAGATGTCGAAGAACTCGCGATAGGTGCCGGCGAGCGGCAGGGTGACGATCACCCGCCCGTCGGGCTTGGTGACGCGCGCC
>JANWLJ010000320.1 GCA_025450955.1 Polyangium sp. (in: bacteria)
CGATTCGCAAAAGCCCGAGCGCGGCCTCCTTCCAGGATCCGAGCGAGGCCGGTCGCGCCGGCAGCGACTCGCGCAAGGTCGCCTCGAGCAGCTTGGCCGAAGCGGCGGTCGACTCTTCGTCGAGCGCCTCAAGCGTGAGCGGCCGCCACAGCGCGCGCCGCGCTCCTTCGGACTGGCCGCCGCGATCGAGCCAGCGCTCGACGGTCTCGAAATCGCTCGCTTGCGGCCAGCGCGCCGACGGATACACGAGCGCCGCGAGGATCTTGAAGAGGCGCGCGCGATCGCCCCACGAGAGCGCCGCGAGCGAAAACGGCGCCGGTTCGACGAGCCGCTCCGACTCCGCGCCGACAAGGGAGAGCAGGGCGCCCAGCGACGGCGCCCGCCCGAGGAGCCGCGGCGCGATTCGGGCGCCGCCGACGAGCGGCCGGCGCTCGAGGAGCGTGACCTGATGGTCGCCCGCGAGGCGGGCGCAGGCGGCCAGGCCTGCGAACCCGCCCCCGACGACCGCGATCTTCACCCGGACAGCGCTCCCAGCTTGGCCTGCGCGAAGTTGCGGAGCGCGATCGCCATCTTTCGCCGCCTTCGCACGGTCAGCTTGGGCCCGAACACGTCGAACCGGCTCTCTTCGAGCTTTTCGAGGAGCGCGTAATAGATGTCGCCCATGATCTCGGCGATCACGAGCTGCCGCTTATCGGCGGGGCCGATCGCCGCCCGCGCCCGGAGATAGTGCGCGCGGGCCCGCTGCGCCTGGGCGCGCATCAGCCGGCCGAGCTCGCGGCTCTTGCGCCCGGCGAGCAGATCGTCCTCGCTCACGCCGAAGGCGGCCAGCTCGTCGGCCGGCAGATAGATCCGTCCGCGCCGCGCGTCCTCGGCGACGTCGCGCAGGATGTTGGTGAGCTGCAGCGCGATCCCGAGATCGATCGCGTACTCGCGCACCTTGTCCCGCTTGTCCGGCTGGTAGCCGAAGATCTCGATGCACATCAGGCCGACCGCGGAGGCCACCCGATAACAGTAGGTGCGCAGCTCGTCCCAATTCTGATAACGGTTTTTCTCGATATCCATCGCGCAGCCGTCGATCACCGCCTCCATGTCTTCGCGGTGGATCGAGAAGCGGCGGACCGCCTCGCGCAGCTTGGCCGAGACCGGATGAGCCGGCTCGGGTCCATCGCCGAACACCTGGTCGAGCTCGCGGCGCCAGCGGGCGATCCCGTCGAGCTTGTCGGCCGCCGGCGCCTCTTCGTCGACCACGTCGTCGACCAGCCGGCAATAGGCGTAGACCGCCTCGAGCGCCTCGCGCCGCTCGCGCGGCAAGAAGAGAAACGCGTAGTAGAAGTTCGACTGCGAGCGGGTCGTCAATTTCCGACAGTACGCCGCCGCATTCTCGATAAAGGAGCTTTGCGGCATTTAACCGGCGCTCGAGAGCTGCCAGCGGGGCCATCTTTGCGTCGCCGCGCGCGCCACCAGCTTGGCCTTGTCGGCGGCGTTCAGGATCGGACGGCGGTGAAACACGTCGTAGCCGACCGCCTCGATCTTGTCGAGGATGGTCAGGCCGCCGTTGCGGATCATCGCCAGCTCGAAGCCGAGCTCGGGGCCCACCTTGTCGATGAGCGGCCGGCCGCGCTCGAACAGCGATCGGGCGCGCGCCACCTGAAAGCGGAGCAGATCGCGGATCTCCGGGGTCACCTTGCGGGCAAACAGCATCTCTTCGCTGACTCCGAAGTGGCGCAGATCCTCCTCGGGCAGGTAGATGCGATCTTTGGTGAGGTCGACCGCGACGTCCTGGATGAAGTTGGTGAGGTGCAGCGCCGCGCACAGATCGTCCGAGTAGCGGTGCAGGGACGGGTCGCGATAGTTGAAGATGTAGAGCACCAGCCGCCCGACCGGGTGCGCCGAGTGCTGCATGTAGCGCTCGAGCTCGGCGAAGGTCGAGTAGCGATCGACCGACAGGTCCATGTTGAACGCGGTGAGCAGATCGCGAAACGGAGCGATCGGCACGTCGCGCTTCTCGACGGTGTCCTTGAGCGCGATGAACACCGGGTGATCGGCCTCGCCGAAGAACGCCCGCTCGAGCTCGCCCTCCCAGAACTCGAGCGCCTCGCGGCGGCGGCCGGCGTAGCGCCCCTCGTCGGCAAAGTCGTCGGCGGAGCGGGCGAACGCGTAGGCCGCCCACACGTGCCGGCGCAAGGCCGGCGGCAAGAAGCGCGAGGCGACCGGGAAATTCTCGTAGTGCCCGCGCGCCATCCGCTCGCAGTAGGCGTAGGCCGCTTCGACGGTAAATGGAGCGCCCGCTTCATCGCGGCAGAGCTCGAGCGCGGGGGCCGGCTCGGCATTGGGACGGGGCTCGACGACGCGTCTGATCATGACTTCTCCCTTAGGCCTGAATTCCGGAAAAACCGCCGTTGCGACGAAGGCGCGCCAGGATCTCGGTGGCCCTCTCGGGCCGCACGTCTCCCGACTCCGCCAACTCGGCGGCGATCAGCTCCACCTGCTCGCCGGTCGCGCCCGCACCGAGCGCCACCGACCGCGCGTGCAACGACATGTGCCCGCGCTGAATTCCTTCCGACGCCAGCGCCCGCAGCGCGGCGAGGTTCGACGCCATCCCCACCGACGCCATCACCATCCCGAGCTCGCTCGCCCGCTCGACGCCGAGGAGCTTGAGCGCGAGGCGCGCGCCCGGGTGAACCCGGAGCGTGCCACCGACGGTGCCGACCGCGAGCGGCAATTCGAGCTGGCCGATGAGGCAGCCTTCGTCGAGACCGCCCCTACCCACCTTCCAGGTGGCGAGCGGGCCATAGCCGCCGCCGGCGCCCTTGGTGGCGGCGAACGCGTGCGCGCCCGCTTCGACGCCGCGCCAGTCGTTGCCGGTCGCGATCACCACCGCGTCGATGCCGTTCATGATCCCTGTGTTGTGGGTGGCGGCGCGATAGGGATCGAGCTCGGCGAAGCGGCTGGCCGAGACGATCCCGTCGCGCACCGCTTCACCGGCGTGCGAGTCGGTGGCGAGATCGCCCGGCTCGATGCGCGCGCGCACCCGCACGCAGCGACGGTCGGCGAGGTTCGAGAGGATGCGCAGCCCGACCTGCCCCGAGGCCAGCTCGGCGAGCCGATCGGAGACCGCCTCGGCGATGGTGTTGACCAGGTTGGCGCCCATCGCGTCGCGCACGTCGACGTGCAGGTGGACCGCCAGCATGCCCGGCCCGCTCTGCGACTCGCGCTCGAGCACCCGCACCTCGATCCCGCGGGTGCCGCCGCCGCGCTTGCACAGCGACGGATAGGCCTGATCGGCGAGAGCGACGATCTCCGACGCGTGCGCCTCGATCCGCTTTTTGGCGTGCACCGTGTCCGGCACCGAGGTGAGCTGCACCTGCGAGATCATGATCGGGTCGTCGGCCTCGGCGACGAAGCCGCCGCCTGCGCGGATCATCTTGGCGGCGTTCGAGGCCGCGGCCACCACGCTCGGCTCCTCGACGCACATCGGCACCAGATAGTCGGCGCCGTTGATCTGAAAGTTGAGCCCGATCCCGAGCGGCAGCCCGTAGACGCCCACCACGTTCTCGACCATGTGATCGGCGGTCTCTTCGTCGAGCAGGTTGTGCGAGAGCAAAAGCGCCGTCTCGTCGTCGAGGTGGAGCGCGCGGGCGAGCTCGGCGCGCCTTTCGGCGAGCGGGAGCTTGTAGAAGCCGGGGAGGCGGGACGAGCGGGTCATGATTCCATCTCCAATCGAAGTCCAGGCGCAGGCGCGCCCACGGAAAGCGGGGTGAGCCCCGCGCGTTCGAGATCTTCGCGCAGCGCGCGGGTCGCCTCGCCGCCGACGGTGAAGGCGACTCCGAGATCGCCGCCGCCCGCGCCCGAGGGCTTGGCCGCGCCGCCGTTTCGGCGCGCCAGCGCGGCGAGCTGAGCGTGCTCGGCGGTGACGATCTCCGCTCCGGCCGCGACCCCGAGCTCGCGCATCGCCTCGTGATAGCCGTCGGCCGCGTGCAGAAGCGCGCTCGCGTCCTTGTCGGCGATCGCGGCGGCGAACGCGTGCGCCTGCCAGACGAGCCGCCCGATCGCGGCCTCGTGTGCGGCGGGATCGCGCTCGGCCAGCGCCTTGACCCGCCCGATCAGCTCGGCGGTCGACGCGCTCTTGCCGGTGAAGACGAAGGTGAGCCGCAGGTCGTCGGGCAGCTCGACCGAGCTAATCTCGGCGTGACCACCTTTGCGCTGAAAGCGGATCGCGCCGCCCCACACCGAGGTGGCGACGTCGACGCCCGAGCCGCGGGTACCCTGCGCCGTCGCGTGCGCCTGATCGGCCAGCTCGAACAACCTCCGCTTGTCGGCGAGCTCGACGCCTGCCGAAGCGAGCGCCGCGCCGGTCACCGCCACGGTCACCGCCGCCGACGAGCCGAGCCCGAGCTTGTTTTCTTTTTCGTACAAAGCAGTGGAGTCGACGCCAATCGCGCCGCTCTGCAGGAGCTGCTCGGTGGGCCGGTTGAGCTTGCGCAGCTCGGCCGCCACCTGCTGGAGCGCGGCCACCACGAACGGCGACAGCGCGGTGCCGCTGCCCGGCGCAATCCACGCGCGCACCGAGCGATCGGTCGCGACCGAGATCGCGGGCGCGCCGTGCAGGACGGCGTACTCGCCGCACAGGATCGCCTTGCCCGGCGCGAGCGCGACGGTCATGCGTCTCCCTCGACGATCCGCGCCGCCTGGCCGGGCGCGCAGACGAGGGTGCGCAGCACGCACGGCACCGCGGCGAGCCGTGCGGCGACTTCGTCGGCGTGCGCCGCGTCGGTGAGCGCCTTGACGTGCGGTCCGGCGTCGCAGGTGAACCAGGCCGGCAGCCCCGCGCGCCGCATCGCCTGCACAGCGCGGTAGCCGTCGATGGTCGCGCCGAGGAAGTAGACCACCGCCGGGCGCGCCGCCATCGCCGAGGCGTGCATCGAAAGGCAGCTCCGCTCGGTGACGGTGCCGAGCGCCTCGAGATCGCGCGCCGCGATCGCCTGCCTGGCGGCCTTCAAGTCCGGCTCCGAGGTGGCCAGCCACTCGGCGTAGTAGGGCGAGGTCTCGGCGGTGTGGCGCATCCCGTCGGTGGAGAGCGTCTCCTTCTGGCCGTCCGAGGTCACCGCCACCACCAGCCGCACGCCCCACGCCTCGGCGCCGCCGTTTTCGGTGATCGGCTCGGCGTAGCAGTCCGCGCCGTCGTCGCGCGTGCCCCGGTGCAGGTGAACGAAGCCGCCGTAGAGCGAGCGCGCCGCCGAGCCCGAGCCGCGCCGGGCGAGCTGCGACAGCTCGCGCCCGTCGAGCGTGAGGCCGGCCGCCCGGGTCGACGCCAGCGCCAGCGCCGCGAACGCGCTCGCCGACGAGGCCAGCCCGGCCGCGGTCGGAAAATTGTTGGCGCTCACCACCTGCGCCTTGAGCGCGATCCCGGCGCGCGCGCGCACCAGATCGAGAAATTGGGTGACCCGCGAAAGCGGGGTGCCGCTCGCCGGCTGGCCGTTCAAGCTGAGCGCGTCGGAGCCGAGCGCCGCGTCGAAGCGCACCTCGGTGCGGGTGGCGAGCCCGTCGAGGGTGAGCGACAAGCTGCCCACCGCCGGCAGGTTGAGCCGCGCGTCGCGCTTGCCCCAATACTTCACCAGCGCGATGTTGGTGTTGGCTTCGGCCACCGCGCGATGTGCGGCGCGGGTCACGACGCGGCTCCGACGGTGGTGATGAACGCGCGATGGCCGGCGCGCTCCCAGGCCGCGCGCACCTCGGGCTCGCGGCCGGGCGCGATCGCGATCACGCAACCGCCTCCGCCGCCGCCGGTGAGCTTGGCCCCGACCGCGCCGGCGTCGCGCGCCTGGGCGCACATCCGCTCGATCTCGGGACAGGAGACCTCGAGCGCTTCGAGGTGCCGCTGATTTTCGTCCATCGCCTGACCGAGCTCGCCCTGGGCGCCGCGCTCGACAGCCAGCCGTCCGCGCTCGACCAGCGCCTCGATCGCGGCG
>JANWLJ010000321.1 GCA_025450955.1 Polyangium sp. (in: bacteria)
CTCGTCGACGGCGCGTGGATCCGCAGCCACCTCGACGTCGACTTCACCAACGGCGGACACCACTTCACCCGCCGCTACATTCCGCGCGACGAGGTGTGGGTCGATCGCGAGGCGCCGGGCGCGGGCGAGCTCGAATTTTTATTTCGCCATCAGCTCCGCGAGCGGGCGTTCATGGCCGAGGGGGCGCCCTATCTCAAGGCGCTCGCGCGCGCGAACCGCCTCGAGCGGCAGGAGCGCCGCGCCGCGCTCGACGAGCCGAGCTTGCCGATCGGCGAAGCGCGCCAGCGGGCGCGGCGCCATCGGGTGGGCGTTCTCGACGGTGACGCGCTGTGGGTGGTCGACGGGCGGGCGGTGCGCGATCGCTTCGATCCCAACTTCACCGGCGGCGGCCACCACTGGCGCTACCGCTTCATTCCGCGCGCGGAGATCTGGATCGACGACGCGGTGGCCGAGCGCGAGCTCGACTTTACCGTCGCCCACGAGGCGCACGAGCTCAAGCTGATGCGCGACGGAATGAGCTATCACGACGCCCACGATCGCGCGCTCGCGATCGAACGCGCGCTCCGTCGCGGCACCTATCGCAAGATCGCGGTGGTGGTCGGCGCGGCGATCGCGCTGCACACCCGCCGTCGCCGCCGCGCGATCTGATCGCGAGCGGTTTGCGTGCTGCGATTGCGCGGTGAGGATGAATCGCGCGTATTCGGGATCTCCATTCAGCCTGTGCGCGCGCAAACAGTGTAATGAGCGCTTCATATCTTACTAGTTGATTCCATTGGGTATTTCGCTAGATTGGAAGGTGGAGGTCACGAGACATGAAGCGCACCGCCCTCGCCTTTGTCCTCTCCCTTTCGTTCGCCGGCGGCTGCGCCGCCATGGACGGCAACTTCGTCGGCCGGCCCGCGCCGGTGCAGAGCGAGTCGAAGAGCGCCGCCACCACCTATCAGTTCGAAGCGATGGACGCGCTGCCGCCGGCGCCGCTCAAAGAGAGCGTGCCCGAGCTGAGCGCGACGCAGGTCTGGGTGCCGGGCTACTACGAGCCGGTCGCCGGCACCTGGCTGTGGCACCAGGGCGAGGCGCGTGAGCTCAAAGAGGGCTATCGGCTGTTGCCCGCCAGCTATCACGCCGAGAGCGGCAAGATCTACTTCACGCCGCCGCGCTGGCATCGCGCCGACCTGGCTTCGGCGACCGGCGCGCTCAAGAAGTAGTCCGCGCTCCGGCTCCGCGCGTTTATGCTGGGAGCCATGTACGACTACGACTGGCTCGTGCTCGGATCGGGGCCGTCGGGAGAAAAGGGCGCGGTCCAGGCCGCCTGGTTCGGCAAGCGGGTGGCGCTCGTCGAGCGGCAGCGGGAAGTCGGCGGCGCCTGCGTCAACACCGGCACCTTGCCGTCGAAGACGCTGCGCGAGACCGCGCTCTACCTCTCGGGATGGCGCAAGCGCGAGATGTACGGGATGGCCTGCCAGCTTCGGCAGGATGTCTCGGTGCCGGAGCTGATGTGCCGGCAGGAGCCGGTGGTCGGCCACGAGCAGGGGCGCATCCAGCAAAATCTCGCGCGGCACAAGGTCGACCTCCTCTCCGGCGAGGCGCGATTCGTCGACGAGCACACCGTCGAGATCGTGCCCGACGACGGCGCGCCGAGGCGGGTGACCGCGGACGCGATCCTGGTAGCGGTGGGCTCCTCGCCGTTTCGGCCGGCGTTCGTGCCGTTCGAAGATCCCGACGTCAACGACTCCGACTCGATCTTGCGGCTCGATCGGATCCCGAAGGAGATGGCGATCCTCGGCGGCGGAGTGATCGGCTGCGAGTACGCGTCGATCTTCGCCGCGCTCGGCACCCGCTGCACGATCGTCGAGGGACGCGGCGAGATCCTCGGCTTTCTCGACGGGGAGGTGAACCGGCTGCTCACCAGCGAGCTGCGCGAGCTCGGCTGCGAGATCCTGCTCGACCGGCACGTCACCGAGGTGAGCCGCGACCAGGGAGCGCTCACCTGCCTGCTCGACGACGGGCGAAGGATCCGCTGCGAGCGGCTCCTGTTCGCCGGTGGTCGCGCCGGCAACACCTGCGGCCTTGGGCTCGAGCGGATCGGCGTCGAGCCGGACGCGCGAGGGCTCCTCAAGGTGAGCGAGCATTTTCAGCTCGCGGGCGCGCGCGGCGGACGGATCTATGCCGCCGGCGACGTGATCGGTTTTCCCGCGCTGGCGTCGGTGGCGATGGAGCAGGGGCGAGTGGCCGCCTGCCACGCCTTCGGCATTCAGTACAAGACCAAGGTGTCGTCGCAGTTTCCTTATGGGCTGTACACGATTCCCGAGGTGTCGATGATCGGCGAGACCGAGGAGTCGGCGAAGAAAAAGGGGATCGATTACGAGGTCGGGCGCGCGCTCTATCGCGACAACGCGCGCGGGCAGATCTGCGGCGACACCAGCGGCCTGCTCAAGCTGGTGTTTCAGGCCGCCGACAAGCGGCTCATCGGCGTGCACGTGATCGGCGACCGGGCGACCGAGCTGGTCCACACCGGCGCGCAGGTGATGCACTTTTCGGGGACGATCGACGACTTCATCGATCAGATCTTCAATTTTCCGACGCTGAGCAACCTCTTCAAGTACGCCGCCTACGACGGGCTGGGGCGGCTCGCAAGGCGCAGCAGCCTGTAGCATACTGCCCGCATGTCCCGAGCCGATCGGTTCCTACAGGCGCTCGCCGGCCAGCCGGTCGACACCACGCCGCTCTGGATCATGCGGCAGGCGGGGCGTTACCTGCCCGAGTACCGAGCGACCCGCGCGCGGGCGCACGATTTTCTCACGCTGTGCAAGACGCCGGAGCTGGCCTGCGAGGTGACGCTCCAGCCGGTCGAGCGGCTCGGCGTCGACGCTGCGATCTTGTTCTCGGATATTTTGATCCCCGTCGAGAAGATGGGGGTGCCGCTCACCTTTGCCGAGGGTGAAGGGCCGCGCCTTCAACCGGTGCGCGACGCGGCCGGGATCGCTGCGTTGCGTGTGCCCGACGTCGAGGGCGAGCTCGGCTACGTGCTCGACGCGATCCGTCTGGTGCGGCGCGCGCTCGACGGCAAGGTGCCGCTCATCGGCTTCGCCGGCGCGCCGTTTACCCTGCTCAGCTACGTCGTCGAGGGGCAGACCGGAAAGCAGTTCGCCGAGACCAAGCGGCTCTTGTTCGCCGCGCCCGAGCTGGCGCATCGGCTCTTGCAAAAGATCGCCGACACCACCGTCGCCTATCTCGGGGCGCAGGTGCGGGCGGGGGCGCAGGCGCTCCAGCTCTTCGATTCGTGGGTGGGGCAGCTCGCGCCCGAGGATTTTTCGGCGTTCGCCGCGCCGTACGTCAAGCAGGTGATCGACCGGCTGACGCCGCTCGGCGCGCCGATCATCTACTTCGCCAACGACGGGGCGATGCTGCTCGGCGAGGCGGCCAAGCTCGGCGCCCACGCGCTCGGCGTCGACTGGCGGGTGCCGCTCGATCGGGCGCGCGCCCAGGTCGGCGATCAGGTGACGCTGCAAGGCAACCTCGATCCGTGCGTGCTATTCGCGCCGCCGGAGGTGATCGAGCGGCGGGCGGCCGACGTGCTCCGGCGCGCGGGCGATCGGCCGCATGTGTTCAATCTCGGGCACGGGATCTTGCCGCCGACTCCGCCCGAGCACGCCGAGGCGCTGGTCGAGATCGTGCATCGGCTCGGGCAGCGTCGGAGCTGAGATGATCGCGCGCGCAGCCGGCACGCTCGAGCGGCCGATCGCGGTGGTGCTGCTCAACATGGGCGGGCCCGACTCGCTCGAGGCGGTCGAGCCGTTTTTGTTCAACCTGTTTCGAGATCCCGATCTGATCCCGCTGCCGCTTGGATTTTTATGGCAGCGACGGTTCGCCCAGATGGTGTCGCGCGCGCGCGCCAAAGTGGTTCGCGACTATTACCGGCAGATCGGCGGCCGATCGCCGATCGGCGAGATCACCCGCGGGCAGGCCGAGGCGCTCGAGGCGCGGCTCAACCTCGGGCGGCCGGGCACCTACCGCTGCCTGGTGGCGATGCGCTATTCGCCGCCGTTTACCGACGAGGCGCTGGCGGAAGCGGCGCGGCTCGGCGCGCGCACCATCGTCGGGCTGTCGCTCTATCCGCACTACACCACCGCCACCACCGGCTCATCTCTGTGGGAGCTCCGGCGCCAGCTCGCCGGCAAGCCGCCTTGCGTCGGCGCGGTGAATTATCTCGAGATCGATCGCTGGTACGACGCGCCGCTCTATCTCGACGCGCTGGCGGCGCAGGTCAAAAAGGGGCTGGCGGAATTTCCCGTCGAGCGGCAGGCGGGAGTCGAGCTGCTGTTCTCGGCGCACGGGCTTCCGGAGAGCTTCATCCGCGAGCGCGGCGAGCCCTACGTCGCGCACCTCGAGCAGACGATCGCCGGCGTGCTCGCGCGCCTGCCAGGGCAGCATCCGTGGCGGCTGGCGTTTCAGAGCCGCGCCGGAAAAGCGCGCTGGCTCGAGCCGTCCACCGACGAGGCGCTCAGGCTGCTCGCGCGCACCGGACGCACCGAGGTGCTGGCGATCCCGATCTCGTTCGTCTCCGATCACATCGAGACGCTCTACGAGATCGATCTGCTGTTCGGCGACGAGGCCAAGAAGCTGGGCCTCGATTTTCGGCGCGCGCCGTCGCTCAATACCGAGCCGGCGTTCATCGAAGCGCTCGCCGATCTGGTCGAGCGGCGGGTGGCCGAGGCGGGCGGGATCGCCTCGACATGAAGATCGCGATCGTCGGCGGCGGAGTGGCGGGGCTCGCCTGCGCGCTGGCGCTGCGCGAACGCGGGCATGAGCCGATCGTGCTCGAGCGCGAGGCGCGCGCGGGCGGCAAGGTCGGCACCGACGCGATGGGCGGCTGGCTCGTCGAGCGCGGACCGGCCGGCGTGCTCGACAACGCGCCCGCGACCCAGGCGCTCTACGCCGAGCTCGGCCTTCAGCCGGTGGTGAGCGACGACGCCGCGCGGCGCCGCTATATCGCGCGCAAAGGGCGGCTGCGCGAGCTGCCCGAGTCGCCGCCCAAGATTCTTTTGTCGCGCACGCTCACGCTCGGCGAGAAGTGGCGCATCTTTCGCGAGCCGAAGGCGCCGCCTGCGCCGAAAGAGGTCGACGAGACGCTCGAGGCGTTTGCGCGGCGGCGGCTCGGACCGTCGCTGGCGGCGTCGTTCGTCGAGCCGATCGCGAGCGGCGTGTTCGCCGGCGACTACGCGCGGCTGTCGGTGGCGAGCGCATTTCCCAAAGTGGTGGAGCTTGAGCGCGCGCACGGGAGCCTGATTCGCGCGATGATCGCGATCGAGCGCGCGCGCCGCGCCGAGGGTCGGCCGCGCGTCCCGGCCCGGCTCACCACCCTGCCGGGCGGAATGGGCGCGCTGCCGGCCGCGCTCGCCCGCGCGCGCGCGAGCGCGCTCCACACCGGCGTCGAGGTGAACGCGCTCGAGCGCTCCGGCGAAGGTTGGCGGGTGCAAACCGCGAGCGGACCTTTCGAGGTCGATCGGGTGGTGCTCGCGCTGCCCGCCGACGAGGCGGCCCGGCTGTGCCGTCCGATCGACGCTGCGATCGGCGACGCGTTCGCCGCGATTCCGCTCGCCGGGATCGCCGCGGTCTCCCTCGGCTGGGCGCGCGCCGACGTCGCCCATCCGCTCGCAGGCTTCGGCTTTTTGGTGCCGCGCAAAGAGCAGGTGCGCCTGCTCGGCGCGATCTGGATGTCGAGCACCTTCCCTGCCGCGCACCAGGTGCCCGAAGGCCACGTGCTCCTCCGCTGCCTCATCGGCGGCGCCACCGATCCGGCCGCGCTCGCGCTCTCCGACGAGGAGCTGATCGCGATCGCGC